>DASTOZ010000119.1:0-10012 GCA_035762365.1 Pyrinomonadaceae bacterium
TGGGATCCTGGAAGCGCAGGGAGAGATCGAGGGCGATCTTCGCAAGCGCGTTCAGATGGATATCAAACGGTTGATGGACATCGGCTGCTATCGTGGTTTGCGACATCGTCGTGCACTTCCGGTGCGCGGCCAGCGAACTCACACAAACGCTCGCACTCGTAAAGGTCCGCGACGCGCAACCATCGCGAAGAAGAAAGCGCCGGGCAAGAAGTAATTGATTGGTTAACTGAAAAGTTATGGCAAAAGCAGGCGGAAAGAAAAAAGTCTTTCGGAAGAAAGAGAAGAAGAACGTTCCCAACGGCATCGTGCACATTGCCGCGTCGTTCAACAACACGATGATCTCGATCACGGATCTCGAAGGTAACTTGATCGCGCAATCGTCGGCAGGCGCGCGCGGCTTTCGCGGTTCGCGCAAAGGCACTCCGTTCGCAGCGCAGCAGGCGGCTTACGAAGCGGCGAAGAAGGCCCACGAAGCCGGTATGCACCAGTGCGAAGTGAGAGTGAAAGGCCCGGGCGGCGGCCGTGAGTCGGCGATTCGAGCAATCGCGAATGCCGGCATCAGAGTCACGACGATTCGTGACACCACGCCGATTCCGCACAACGGTTGCAGACCGCCGAAGCGGCGCAGAGTTTAAGAAGATCTTAGTTTTTGGTTCTTAGTTCTTTGTTCGTGTTCTTACAAAGAACTAAGTACAAAGAACAAAGCTCAACAGAGTGAACCCAAAGGATGAAGGGTCGGCATCGCTGATCTGTAAACTTTTCCGTCTAACTCAAGACGGCGCGCGTGCGCGCCTTAGACTGGAGGCAAATTAGTTGGCTAGGTATAGAAATGCAGTGTGCCGCCTTTGCAGACGCGAAGGCGCAAAGCTCTTTTTGAAGGGCGATCGTTGTTACAAACCCGCTTGCCCGATTGAGAAACGTGGAACGCAACCGCCCGGACAGCACGGTAACTCGCTCCGCCGCGGTAAAGCGCTCGTTGGTTACGGCCAACAGTTGCGCGAGAAGCAGAAGGTAAAGCGCATCTATTTCATCCTCGAAGGCCAGTTTCGCAACTACTTCGAGCGCGCCGCCCGCATGAAGGGCATCACCGGTGAGAACCTTCTGTTCCTGCTCGAGCGGCGACTGGATAACGCGGTCTATCGCGCCGGTTTCTCCACTTCGCGCCGGCAGGCGAGACAACTGGTGAATCACGGTCATATCGTGGTGAATGACCGCAAAGTAGATATTCCCTCTTTTCAAGTAAAGCCTGGCGACGTCATCAGTGTGCGGGAGGCGAGCAGAAAGAACCCTCACATCGAGGGCGCCTGGCAAACTGCCTCTGGCCGCGGACGTCCATCGTGGATCTCGGCTGACGGAGATATGTCGGCTCGCGTCATCAGCACACCGGTGCGCGACGACATCGATCGGATGATCAACGAGCAGCTCATCGTCGAACTTTATAGCAAGTAATTAACGCTGGCCGGACCCGCGGCGCGCACGTCGCCGTGGTCCGTCCAGTTCGCATTTGTCTACAGGACCTGGAAACGTTATGGCTATGGATCAAAATAATCTTTGGACGGGATTTCAAATGCCGCGCCGGCTCGCGGCAGACGCGGAGACCCTGACGGAACGTTACGGCCGTTTTTCGGCCCAGCCATTCGAGCGTGGCTTTGGCACGACCGTCGGTAATTCGCTGCGTCGCGCCCTGCTTTCCTCAATCGAAGGCGCGGCTATCACAGCAGTCAAGATCGAAGGCGTAGAACACGAGTTCTCGTCCATCAAAGGCGTCGTGGAGGATGCCACCGACGTTATTCTGAACCTCAAACAGGTACCCTTTAAGCTGCACAGCAGCGAGGCGAAGACGCTCAGAATCAACAAGGAAGGCGCCGGCGAAGTTACCGCTGCCGATATCGAGGCGGACGCCGACGTCGAGATTCTCGATCCTTCTGTGCACATCGCCACGGTCAGCGACAACGGCTCGCTGCGCGTCGAGATGCGTCTCAAGCGCGGACGCGGTTACGTTTCCGCCGACCGTAACTTCGACGAAGATCTGTCACTCGGTTACATCCCGATTGACTCGGTCCACACACCCGTCAAAAAGGTGAACTACAACGTCGAAGCAGCGCGACTCGGCCAAAACACCGAATTCGACAAGCTGACGATCGAAGTTTGGACCGACGGATCCGTGAAACCGGAAGATTCCATCGGTCTCGCCGCGAAGTTGATCAAGGACCACATGTCGATCTTCATCAACTTCGAAGAAGACACTGACGATTACGCTTACGCGAAGATGGAACGTCCGCCGTTGCCGCGTAACGACCAGCTTGACCGTTCAGTCGACGAGCTCGAGCTGTCGGTTCGTTCTTATAACTGTCTGAAGAATGCCGACATTCGCACGATTCGCGATCTGGTGCAGCGCACCGAGCGCGAGATGCTGGCGACGAAAAACTTCGGCAAGAAGTCGCTCAACGAGATCAAAGAGATCCTCAACGGCATGGGTCTAGACTTCGGCATGGAGTTTGACGAGCAGGGTAATCCAATTCCCGGAACGGGCGGCCGCGATGGCGCTGACCTGTCAGATTTCGAAGGTGAAGAGGACCAGTAAGGCGGCAGTATGCGACATCTAAAGGCACATCGAAAACTCGGTCGCACCAGCGAGCATCGTCACTCGATGCTCCGCAATCTCGCGACTTCCCTGATCAACTCTCGCGACGAGCGCATCACCACCACATTGCCGAAAGCGAAAGAGCTGCGTCCGTTCGTCGAACGCGCGATCACGCTTTCGCGCCGTGCGCGCACTTTTTCCGAAGACGGCGCGGATGCCCAGGCACTGCACCTTCGCCGGCAGGCGGCGGGCTTCTTTCACGCGGGTAACACCGCGATGAGTCCGGCCACCGGAAAGCGCGGCCAGTTGCGTCCCGAGCGCACCGCGGGCGTCGCGGCGCTCAAACGTCTCTTCGGCGAACTCGGCGAGCGTTACAAGGATCGGCCCGGCGGTTACACACGCATTCTCAAGCTCGGCCATCGTGACGGCGACGACGCAGAGCTCGCGATCATCGAGCTGGTAGACAATCCGCGCGAAGTCGAAGCCGCCGAAGCCGCGAAGAAGCGCGTGAAAGCCACGACCGCGAAGAAGAAGGGATCGAAGAAAGCAGCCAAGAGCGAAACCACGGATACGACCGAGGACACTGACCAGTCGGCCTAACCTGTCGTCAGGTTGAGAACACATGGCTGCACGTAAAGAAAAGGACGAACAACCGGCGCCAAGAGCTTCCGTAAACCTCGACGAGCTGCGCGAACTGATCGCGTTGATGCGTGACAACGGTCTAGCGGAGCTGGAGCTCGAACGCGAAGACTTTCGCGTGCGACTGCGTCGCGACAGCGGCAACACGCACGAGCCGAATGTGGTAGTGCCGGATCGACCGGTCATTCCGATGCCGGTGATCGATCCCGTGCTGCGTGCTCCCGATGCAGCGGCGCCGGCAGCAGACGCCAAGAAGAGCGAGGAGACGGCTGAGGATCTGCACGTCATCACCTCTCCGATAGTCGGCACCTTTTATCGTTCACCTTCACCCACGGCCGATGCGTTTGTGAAGATCGGCAGCAACGTCGAGGTGGACACAGTCGTCTGCATCATCGAAGCAATGAAACTCATGAACGAGATTCAAGCGGAGACGGCGGGTGAAGTAGTAAAGATTTACGTCGAGAATGGGCAGCCCGTCGAGTACGGCCAGCCGCTCTTCGGCATTCGCAGCTAAGCCACAACGAGGCACAAAAGGCACAAGTACAACTTGTGTTTTTTGTGCCTTTTTGCGGCAGAGAATTTAATGGCTTTCAACCCGAGAAAGTTCAAAAAAATCCTGATCGCCAATCGCGGCGAGATCGCCTGCCGCATCATCTGGACGTGCAAGGAAATGGGCATAAAGACGGTCGCGGTCCATAGTGACGTCGATCGCGATTCGCTGCACGTGCGTTTCGCGGACGAGGCGGCCTGCATTGGACCAGCGCCGTCCGCGCAGAGTTATCTGAACATCCCCGCCATCATCAGCACCGCCGAGATCTTCAACGTCGACGCGATTCATCCAGGCTACGGTTTTCTTGCCGAGTCGGCCTACTTCGCCGAGATCTGCGAGGCGTGCAACATCAAGTTCATTGGACCAAGCGCGAACGTCATTCGTCTGATGGGCGACAAGATCGAGGCGCGCCGGGTGATGAAGGAAGCGGGCTTACCCGTGGTGCCGGGAAGTGAAGGCGCGATCTCCTCGGAAGAAGAGGGACGGAAGCTCGCAAAGGAGATCGGCTATCCGCTGATGGTGAAAGCGTCAGCCGGGGGCGGCGGCCGCGGCATGCGCATCGTGCGATCGGAAGAGGAACTCGGCAAAGCGCTCGAGACTGCGTCGACTGAAGCAGCGGCAGCTTTCAATGACGGCAGTGTTTACATCGAGCGTTACATCGATCAGCCACGGCACATCGAGATCCAGGTGCTGGCCGACGAGTACGGCGAATGCATCCACCTCGGCGAGCGCGAATGTTCGATTCAACGCCGGCACCAGAAGTTGATGGAGGAAGCTCCGTCGACGGTTTTGACTCCGGAGTTGCGCAAGATCATGGGCGAAGCGGCGGTTTCCGCGTGTAAGAAGCTGGGTTACATGAGCGCCGGCACCGTGGAGTTTCTGTTGGATAAGCAGGGTCGCTACTACTTCATGGAGATGAACACGCGCATCCAGGTCGAGCATCCCGTGACGGAGATGGTGACGCTTGCGGACATCGTGCGCAACCAGGTGCGGATCGCGGAAGGCGAGCCGCTCGGATACAACCAGGACGATCTCTTGATCGTCGGGCATGCGATCGAATGCCGCATCAACGCGGAGAACCCGCAGACGTTTGCGCCGTCGCCCGGTACGATAACCGCGTTCAACCTGCCTGGCGGGCCGGGTGTTCGCGTCGACACGTTCGTTTATCCCGGCTATCGCGTCACGCCGTTTTACGATTCGCTGATTGCCAAGGTGATCGTCCACGCGCGGACGCGGGACCTCGCGATCGCGCGGATGAAGCGGGCGCTCGAGGTGATGGTGATCGAAGGGATCGAGACGACCATCCCGTTGCACCAGAAGATCATGGACGATCCCAAGTTCCGTCGCGGCGACATCGGCACGGATTTCATGGAGTACTTTTTGGCTCGCAACGGCAAGGCAGGCGCTCAGCGGGTTTGAAAACCACGGATTTGTTCCTTATAATAAGCGACTTTTCTAAGGCGACTTGGGTCGTCTGAGAGGTAAACGATGATGTCACATGGAATTGTAAGAGCCGGCGGTAAACAGTACCTGGTCAAGGAAGGCCAGACGATTCGGGTCCCTTCGCTCGAAGCGGAAGCGGGCAGCTCGATTGAGCTCGAAACATTGCTGACGACCGGCGACAAGAAGATCTCGGCCACTGTCGTCGACCACGGCAAGGACCAGAAGATCGTGGTTTTCAAGAAGAAGCGGCGCAAACAGTACAAGCGCACCCGCGGCCATCGCCAGGGTTACACGACTTTGAAAATCGATTCGATTGGTTAGATGGCCTTGGGCCTTTGGTCTTCGGTCTTTGGCCTTCAATAGGCACCTTCAAAGACCCAAGACCTAAGGCCGAAGACCAAAACGGAGTTTTTATGGCACATAAAAAAGGCGTTGGCTCATCCCGCAACGGGCGCGACTCGCAGTCGCAACGGTTGGGACTAAAGAAATTCGGCGGCGAGCGCGTGCTCGGCGGCAACATCATTGCGCGGCAACGCGGCACCAAGTGGAAACCCGGCAACAACGTCGGGCGAGGGAAAGACGATACGCTTTTCGCGTTAATCGACGGCGTCGTGAAGTTTGAAGACAAAGGCCGGTCCGGCAAGTACATCAGCGTTTACCCTATGGAGCAAACTGCTGCTTAGAAAAGATGCTTAGTAAGATCGCGACGCCTGAGCAGCACGCAATGCGCGGCCGGGCGTCGTTTTCAATTTAGATGTTTATTGATCGCGCCAAGATCCACGTGCAAGGGGGAGACGGAGGTAACGGCGTTACTGCTTTCCGGCGCGAAAAGTTTGTGCCGCGCGGTGGTCCATCAGGCGGCGATGGCGGACGCGGCGGCAACGTGGTCCTGGTCGCCGATGCGTCGCTCAACACGCTGCTGCACTTGCGTTACAACCCGCGTCACGTCGCCGATCGCGGGCTGCACGGCGAAGGCTCGAACCGTTCGGGCCACACAGGTGAAGACCTGATTGTTCGAGTTCCGGTAGGAACGCAGATCTTTGACGCAGAAACCGGTGACTTGTTGCACGACCTCAGCTACGACGGGGCCCGCTGGCTGGCGGCGCGCGGCGGCCGTGGCGGTTTTGGCAACGCGCACTTCACGAGCTCGACCAACCGCGCGCCGCGTTATCACCAGAGCGGCAGCAAGGGCGAAGAGCGCGAGCTGCAACTCGAACTGAAGTTGCTCGCCGACGTCGGTCTCGTCGGATTTCCCAACGCGGGCAAGTCGACGTTCATTTCGACAGTGTCCGCCGCGCGCCCGAAGATCGCCGACTACCCGTTCACGACATTGGAGCCGCACCTTGGCGTCGTCGACATGGGCGACTTTCGCACGTTCGTGATCGCCGACGTTCCCGGTTTGATTGAAGGCGCACACGCAGGCGCCGGGTTGGGTGATAGATTTCTGCGACATATCGAGCGCACGAAGTTGTTGCTTCACCTCGTCGATGTTTCCTCGCTGCCGCAACAGGAACCGGTCGTGGCTTACGAGACCGTTAATCGCGAGCTCGCGTCGTATAACCAGGATTTGGCGACGCGGCCGCAGTTTGTAGTGGCAACGAAGATCGACGCGCTCGACGATCCGCAGCGGCTCGAGTCGCTCCGTGAACGCGCGGCGCAAGAAGGCAAGCCGTTCTTTGCGATCTCGTCGGCGACGAACGAGGGCGTGCGTGAACTGGTGAACGCGGTGTCGGCGAAGCTGGACGAGTTGAGCGCCGCGGGCAATCGCAACGACACCGTGGAGTTGGCTTTGTAGGTGATGAAGAAGCGGATCGCCTTGTATGGCGGCACATTCGATCCGGTCCATACAGGCCACATCGAGATCGCGCGCAGAGTTTCAGAGCTGTTTGAGATTGAGAAAGTACTGTTCATCCCCGCACAGGTTGCGCCGCACAAAATCGGCAAGCCTGTAACGGAGCCGATACATCGCTACGCGATGCTGGCGCTGGCGACGCAGAACGAGCCGCGACTTTCGATTTCGACTTTCGAACTCGACGCGCCGGATCGGCGTTATACGGTCGACACGGTTGAGCATTTCCAAACCGCGTTAGGCGACTCAGCCGAGCTCTTTTTTATCATGGGCGCCGACTCGTGGTCGGAGATCAGAACGTGGCGCGAGTGGGAACGGCTGCTGAAAACGATCAATCACATCGTCGTCACCCGGCCGGGACACGACGTTGACAAGACGTTGCCGAACTCCGAAGCGCGAGTGTCGTTCACGGACGCGGTGATGAAAGACGTTTCGTCCAGCGGCATTCGCCGGCTTGCTGCCGCGGGACGGTATGAAGAGTTGGCCCAACTGGTCCCCGCGCCAGTGGCTGAATACATCAGGAAGTACGAGCTTTATCGAGATACGAATGAAACAGAACTCCACAGTTAAGGAACAATCACTCAACCCGCAACCTGCCGTGCGGTCCAAGCCCCAACCTGACGCTGCCTGCGAGACCGTTCTCGACGAGCGTGTGTGCGCGGCGCTTCATGCCGCCGGCGAGAAGAAAGCGATCGATCCCGTTGTGCTGGACTTGCGTGAGATCGCGAGTTTCACTGACTACTTCGTGATCGTCAGCGGACAGAACGAGCGTCAGGTGCAGGCGATTTCGGACGAAGTGTACGAGCAGTTGAAAAAAGCAGGCGAGACGGCCGCGCGTGTCGAAGGTTACAAGACCGCCGAATGGATCCTGCTCGACTACGGCGACTTCGTGGTCCACGTGTTCGAACAGAAGGCACGGAAGTTTTACGACCTCGAAAGGTTGTGGCGCGAGTCGAAGCGCGTCCAGTTGCCGGCGGAATTGACCGGCGATAATCCGCGTTCTTTGAGAACCGAATGATCGAACTGTTTTCGCGCTCTTCCGGAATGCGCGAGGCGGTTGCTCTCGCGGAGCGCGTAAGTCGCACTGATTCGAACGTTCTGATCACCGGAGAGTCGGGCAGCGGGAAGGACGCTGTTGCGTCGTTTATCCACCGGAAGTCGGCGCGTGCGGCGCGACCGTTCGTGAAGATCGACTGCGCGACGCTGCCGGGCGCATTGCTCGAAGCGGAGCTCTTCGGATACGAGCGCGGCGCGTTCACGGGAGCAAACGAAGCAAAGCCCGGACGTTTCGAGTTGGCGGACAACGGGACGATCGTGCTCGACGAGATCGCACATCTTTCGACGGACGCGCAGGCGAAGCTGCTTCGCGTCATCGAAGAGCGCGAGTTTGAAAGGTTGGGCGGGCGCAAGACTATCAAGCTCGACGCGCGATTGATTGCTTTGACGAACGTCGATCTCGACAGCGCGGTGAAGCTGCGACGCTTTCGCGAGGATCTCTTTTACCGGTTGAACGTGATCCGGATCGCGGTGCCGCCTTTGCGCGAACGCAAAGAAGATCTTTCAAGGTTGATTCAGTACTTCGTGAAGCAGTACGCGACGAAGCACGGAAGAAAAGTTGAGCGTGTGTCCGCGCCGGCGTTGAAGCTGCTTCAGTCGTACGAGTATCCGGGCAATGCGCGTGAATTGGCGAACATCGTCGAGCGCGCGGTGATCGTAGCGACGGGAAAGTCGATCGAAGAGCAGGATCTGCCTGCGAGCGTCGTTGCCGCTGTGAATGCGCAGCGACAGAAGCAGCAGCCGTTGAGCCTGGCGCAGTTAGAAGCGGCGTACATCGCGGAGATGCTCGTCGCGACGCGCGGAAACAAGACCGAGTGCGCGCGCATACTCGGCATCAGTCGCAAGAACCTTTACGAAAAGATTGCGCGCTACGAGCTAGTAACACGGATTTGATAGAGAGACACGGATCTTCTCGGATTAACGTTAGAGATGCGCTTCCGGATCATTTGGCCAGGGAAGACGAAGGATGCCAGGTTGCGCGCGCTCATTGAAGATTACGCCGGACGGCTCTCGCATTTCGTGCGTTGCGAAGTAACGGAACTGAAGGAACTTGGCCGCGTTGACAAGACGGGCATCGATAAGGAGACGCGACGCATCTCAGACGGACTCCGTCCGGGTGCGGTAACGGTGCTTCTTGATCCGGAAGGCGCGGAGTGGACGTCACAGCAACTGGCCGATCAGGTCAGGAGTTGGGAGACGAACGGTATCAAGGAAGTCGCGTTTGTTGTCGGTGGACCGCACGGCGTGGCGCCGGAGTTGGTCGCGCGGGTGGACAGGCGTTGGTCGCTTTCACGATTGACGCTGACGCATGAGATGGCGCGAGTCCTGTTGCTGGAGCAGTTATACCGGGCGTACACGATCGTTCATGGTCTCCCGTATCAGAAGTAACTTTCCCGCGCTGCGGCGCGGCACTATCAAGTAGGGTTTGGAGGATTAAGACGATAATGGATAAGAGGCGCACAAAAGTTTTCCGAGACAAGCTGTTGGGTCGTCGCGAGGGTCTGGTTGGGCAGGTCCAGGCGGCCGAACTTTACAGCCGGGAACGCGACGCCGAGGCCACGCAGGATCCGGCCGACATGGCTGCGAATGCGTATACAAAAGAGTTGCTGGTGTCGATGTCTGACAACGATCGCCAGTTGCTGAATTTGATCGACGAAGCACTCGAGAGAATCGAAGCGTCTGGTTATGGCAAGTGCATTCATTGCGGCGAGGTGTTGCCGGAAAAGCGTCTCGAAGCTGTGCCGTGGGCGCGACACTGTGTTCGTTGTCAGGATCTCCAGGAGCGCGGGCTGCTGGGTGACGACGAAGACTAAGTAAGTTTCCGGCTTATGAGATAATCCGGCCTCCTCGTTTTCGGGGAGGCCGCTTTGTTTTGAACCATGCTCCTCAC
>DASTOZ010000120.1:0-3114 GCA_035762365.1 Pyrinomonadaceae bacterium
GTTGAACGTCGTCGTACTTGTTTTTCAGCAACGGACGATAGAAACGTAAAACCGCCGAGAGTTGTTCACTCGGAGTTTTGCTTTCGCAAACCGTCGCGAATACGCGCGACAGACGTGTGAGCTGCGCCTGGTAACCTGCGCGTCCCGGGAAGCGGTGCAGTTTCTTGAAGAGCGCCGCTTTGGTCCGGGTCGAGCGAAATTCCCGCTGCTCGACGCCCAGGTGTTCGAGGATCTGGTAGACGGTTGCGTCGCCAACGTGATCGAGCAACTTCAGCGAGCGGAACCACGAAAGCGTGTCGGAGGGTTTGACGACGACGCGCAGAAACGCGAGCGCGTCTTTGATATGCGCTGACTCCGCGAAGCGCATGCCGCCGAACTTGCGAAACGGGATGTTGTGTTTGCCGAGCTCGATCTCGAGATCGAACGAATGTGAGCTGGAACGAAACAGCACCGCGATCTCCCGCAACGGCACGCCTTCTTCACGCAACTCGGCGATGCGTTGCGCCACGAACCGCGACTGCTCGTTCTCGTCGCGCGCGCTGACGACCACCGGCGGTTGTCCGCCATCGATTCGCGAGTAAAGCCGTTTTTTGTAGCTCTCCTTCACGTCGGCGATGATCGCGTTGGCGACGTCGAGTATCGGTTGCGTGCTGCGGAAGTTCTCCTCGAGCTTGATGATCTGCGCGGCGGGAAACAGTTTGGGAAACTCGAGCATGTTTCGATGACTCGCGCCGCGAAACGAGTAGATCGATTGAAACTCGTCGCCGACGACTGCGACGTTCTCGTGACGAGCGGTCATCAGTTTGACGATTTGGGCCTGGAGTTTGTTCGTGTCCTGATACTCGTCGACCATGATGTAGCGATACTGGTCTGACAGTTTCTCTCGCAACTCGCTGCTCTGTTCGAGCGCTTCACGCAACCGGACAAGCAGGTCGTCGTAGGTCAGCATGTGCCGCCCGCGTTTGAACTGTTCGAACGATTTGAAAAGCGTTTCGAGGTTACGACGCTCGTCGACGAACTGCGGGTACTCGTTGTTGAGCACCTGTTTCAGCGTCTGCACCTTGTTGACCATCATGCTGAAGATCGCGGCGATGGTTCGTTTGCGCGGGAAGTGCCTCGCATCCCCACCGCGTGTGAACTTGATCTGGCGTCGCAGGAGATCGATCAGGTCTTCAGTGTCGCTCTGGTCCAGCACCGTGAAGTTCCGCTGCACGCCGCAGATCTCGGAATACTTGCGCAAAACGGAGTGGCCCAGCGAGTGAAACGTTCCGCCGGACACACGTTGGCAACGCGCGTCGGCGAGCGCCGCAGCGCGCGTCAACATGCTCGCGGCTGCGCGGCGGGTGAATGTCAACAACAGAATCGACTCGGGTTTCGCGCCAATTTCAACTAGACGAGCGACACGATAGACGAGCGTGCGAGTCTTGCCTGTCCCTGCGCCCGCCACGATCAGCAGCGGACCTTCAGTGGTCGTTACAGCTTTGAACTGCGCTTCGTTGAGCTCTCTTTCGTAGTCGACTGTTTGCGCCCCGGCGGCGAGGCGCCTCAACACCAGTTTCGTTCTGGAGGCGATAGGAAGCGTCTTGCCGAGATCGAGTTCGCGTTTCAGTGTCTTGAGCTCGGCGGCGAGTTCGTCGACGGTTTGATAACGCTCTTTTGGCGTCTTGGCGAGCGCTTTCGTCAGGATACGTTGGAGATCGATCGGAAGCTCTGGTCCGTCGGCGCTGCGTAAGCGCGGGTTGAGTCGGAGTATCGCGTGCATCGTGTCGATGCGGTTCTCGTGCACGAAGGGCGAAGTGCCGGTCAGCATTTCACAAAGGACTACGGCGAACGAGAAGACGTCGCAACGCCGATCGACTCGTTGGCCCAGCAACTGTTCGGGCGACATGTAGTTGACGGTGCCCATGAGCGTGCCCGATTCAGTTTCGATGCCGCGAATGAGTGTCTTTTGTTCGCTGTCTGCGACAAAGGCGCGTTCACGTTCCGCGACCAGTTTCGCAAGACCGAAGTCGAGAATCTTCGCGTAGCCGTCGCGGCTGAGCATCAGGTTCTCGGGTTTTAGGTCGCGATGAATGATGCCGAGTTCGTGTGCTCGCGAGAGGCCGGCGGCGATCTGAATCGCGATGTCGAGAGTTTCGCGAACGTCCAAACCGGACGATTTGATCTTCTGTCGCAGTGTTTGGCCTTCGACGAATTCCATCGCGATGTAGGGCTTGCCATCGTCTTCGCCGACTTCATAGACCGTCAGGATGTGCGGGTGATTCAGCGCCGACGCAGCACGCGCTTCCTGGAAGAAACGACGGCGGCGGTCTTGTTGCGAGACGTACTCGGCGGGCAGCAGTTTCAACGCTACGACGCGTTGCAGTTTGTTGTCGAAGGCTTTGTAGACTGTTCCCATGCCGCCGGCGCCGATCGGTTCAACGATCCGGTAGTGGGCTATGGTTTCCGCGGGAATGACCTTCATGATTCAGCGGCAAAGATTATCGCAGATGAAAACACAGATAGAAACGGATTATACTGTGCGCCATGATCTGTCCGCGTTGTGCGTCGAATCAGAATGACAATGTGAAGTTCTGCACGTTTTGCGGGTCCAATCTGGAGGCCGTGCGCGAGGCGTTGGCGCTGAAGGATACGGACAAGAAGTTTGACTGGAGCGAAACGTGGGTGGCTGAAATGTTCAGGTCTGGCGAGATCGCGCAACAGCGAAAGATGGAGATGGAGCGTCGGTTAGGCATTACTCCCGAGGTCAAACGCTACAACGAGATCAAAGCGGGCGTGATCGTGAGCAGCGTTGGCGTCGCGTTGACGATCTTTTTGGCGATATTCATGCAGGGAGTGGCAAGCAACGTCGCGCCGAATGAGGCAGAGATCGTGAGCCGGTTGTGGGTGGCGGGCCTCATTCCGTTCTTCGTGGGGCTGGCATTGATCATCAACGGCCTGATCGTGAGTCGCAAGCAGGCCGAAATCATGGAGCGTGAGATAAAGCGAGTCAATAACCTCGAGAACGAAACTCCGTCACTCAACAACGCGAATCCCCGCTCACTGCGTCCCGCCGAGACAAACGAATTCATACCGACACCTTTCAGCGTCACCGATCAAACCACGCGTCACCTG
>DASTOZ010000121.1:0-2291 GCA_035762365.1 Pyrinomonadaceae bacterium
CGGCGTGATGCCGGCGCTGGTCTACGGACTCGGCGAAGGCGGTCGAAAGCTGCCGTTGCAGAAGATCCGCGACGGCATGCTCGCAGCGGCCGCGATCGGGTATCTCTGCAAGCATCATGCGACGCTGTCGGCAGCGGAAGGTGGCTGTCAGGCGGAGATCGGTGTCGCGTCGTCGATGGCGGCAGCGTTGACTGCGACCGCGCATGACGCCAGTTCGCGCGTGGTTGAGAACGCAGCCGAGTCGGCGTTGGAGCACCACCTCGGCATGACGTGCGATCCTGTTGCGGGCTACGTGCAAGTACCTTGTATCGAGCGCTGTGCATTCGGCGCGGTGAAGGCATGGACTGCATACGCCATCGCCAGCAACGAGATCGAAACGAGACACCGCGTCAGCTTCGACGAGTGCGTTCAGGCTTTGGCGCAAACCGCCAAAGACATGAACAGCAAGTACAAGGAGACGAGCGAGGCAGGACTTGCGCTGTCCGTTGTGCTCTGCTGATCGAAGAAGCCCGACCACAACTTATCTGTTACTCAATTTTGTGGATGTCTTCTGCATGTTAAGTCGGCGTGTGTACATCAAGATCCTGGTGGGATTGGTCTGGACGTCAACGATATTGTTCGCGAGTTCCGCCTTTGCGCAAACTCCGGCAACTGTCGCAACGAAGACGGAGAAGAAAGTCACAGCCGACGAGCCTCGTCCCAACGATCTGCAAAACGAAATCACGAACCTGAAAACGGAGAACGCTGCTGTTCGAGAACTACTCCGCAAGATGGAGGAACAGCAGAAGACCTTACTCGATCAGGTCGATCGTTTGCAGAAGCGTCTCGATGGTCCTAAAACCGCCGAGCTTCAACCCGACCTTCAACCAACGACACCGGCACCGGATCAATCGACGCAAGCGGCAGTCGCTCCGGTGCCAGTCGCCGATGCGGCAACCGCTTCCGAGCAGCCATCGCCGGATCCGGTTAAGCCGGCCGACAACGGCGACGAACGTTACCGGGACGGAATCATCATCTGGGAAACTTCCGAAGACGCGCGAGTTCCGTTCCAGTTGAAGTTCACAAACACCACGCAGGTCCGGTATCTCAACACCCAGTCGTCCGTCGACACTTTCACCGATCATCTCGGCGTTGTCCGTGAAGTCCATAAACGCAACGACATCACTGTCAACCGCTCGATGTTCGTGTTCAATGGCTACATCTTCGATAAGAGGGCGAAGTACAACCTCACCGTCTGGACATCAGCGGGAGCCGCATCGATCGTCGTAGCGGGAAACATCGGTTGGCAGTTCAACAAAGCGCTTACGATCACCGGCGGTTACACTGGCGTTCCGGGCAGCCGCTCGCTGGTCAACACGTTCCCCTTCTTCACGTCGACCGACCGGACAATGGCCGACAACTTCTTCCGCCCGAGCTTCACGCAAGGCGTTTGGGCCAACGGCGAACCGATCAAGAATCTGAATTACCTGGTGTTCGTCGGCAATGGTCTCAACACGCTTAATATCTCGGCTAACAAGATCGATACGAACCTGCTGGTTTCCGGCAGTGTCTGGTGGGAACCGCTTGGCGCCTACGGACCGCCGAGCAGGGCCCGCAACATGTATGACGATTATTTCGCCGAAGACAAACTCCGTATTCGCCTCGGCACTTCGTTTACCAGATCGCGAGAGGACCGGTTTTCCAATCTCGATCAATCAAGCCCTGAAAACACTTCGATTCACAACTCCGACGGCGTCCTGACCTTCGCGACCGGAGCTTTTGCACCCGGAGTGACGGTACAAGAGGCGCTCTACAAAATGTGGGCGATCGACGGCGGCGCCAAGTATCGCGGGTTTGCCGTCAACGGGCAGTATTACTTTCGCTGGTTAAGCGAGTTCGAAGCCGATGGTCCACTTCCGCTCGCATCCACCTTCGATCACGGATTCGAGTTGGTGGCGGGCAAGTTTGTCGTTCCGAGGAAGCTGATGGTCTATGTTCGCGGGTCGGCCGTGTTCGGACAGTTTCGCGACTCACATGAGTACGCCGGCGGTGTCAAATGGCACTTTCTTCCAACCGAGCGTTTGTGGATGAGCGCTGAAGTGATGCGGGTCCAGCGAGCTCCCTATAGCGGGGGTTTTACTCCGTACACCTCAGGTTTGACCGGCTGGGTGCCCATGCTTCAGACAATCCTCGCTTTTTGAGAATCGTCAGTTGCTAGCACGTGGCTCGAGCTTCTTGTACTCCTCATAAAACCGGAACACGAACTTCTTCTGCGCTGAAGGCCCACCCATGAAACCGAAACCGTCATCGAA
>DASTOZ010000122.1:0-5035 GCA_035762365.1 Pyrinomonadaceae bacterium
AAAGATTGATAAGACCCTAAGCAACAATCTAAGACCTAAGACCAAAAACCAAAGACCATGCTCAGCTACCCATCGCGTCCGTCACTTTAATCTCGCCCGCGATGATCTTTTTCTTGGCGGCTTCGGCGGCCTCACGCGCGTCCGGTGAAACGAGGTCCTTGTTGTAATCGTCAATCACGTAGCCAACGCCGTCTTTGTCGAGCCCAAAGACGTGCAGACCGGGTTGGAAGTTATGATTCACAACTTCTTGAACGATGTCATAGACCGCGTTGTCGACGCGCTTGACCATGCTCGTCAACACGAACCCCGGTTTGACCATGTTCTGATTTGAATCGACGCCGATAACGAAATGCGTTGCGCGTCCATTCTGTTTCCCCTGCTGCTCGACGGCATCGAACGCGCCCAATCCGGAGTTACCGGCAGCGGTGAAGATCACGTCGGCGCCCTTGCCGATCTGGGCCAACGAAAGCTCCTTGCCTCTGCCTGGATTGTTCCAGGCGGCGTCCGTGACACCGACGTAATTCTCGATCACGCGGATGTTTGGGTTAACAGAGCGTGCGCCTTCTTCATAACCCTTGGCGAAACGATGAATCAGTCCGATGTCCATGCCGCCGAGAAAACCGATGGTCCCGGTGCGCGACTCTTTCGCGGCGATGATGCCGACGAGATACGAACCTTCATGTTCCTTAAATATGAGCGACGCGACGTTCGGCAACTTGCTCACGCCGTCGATAATCGCAAACTGAATGTTCGGATAATCCTTCGCCACCATCTCCATGATCGGAGCTTGTGCGAAACCCACACCGATGATCAGATCGAAATTGCGTTCGGCGAAAGCGCGCATCGCGGGTTCGATCGCGTTTGGCGTTCCCGGTTCGATGTCACGCAAAACGATCGGAAGATCTTTCGCGGCGCGTTGCACACCTTGCCAGGCAGCGGCGTTGAAGGAGCGATCGTCTTTGCCGCCGATGTCGAAAACGATCCCGACCCGGATCTTCGAATGATCCTGCGACGCGGGCGTCTCGTGGCAGCCGGTCAGGGCAAACGCAACGCAGCCGATGATGGCGATCAGAACCAGGAGTTTGTACTTCATTCGTTTACGATTCCCTTCACTAACTGCAGCGCGTCCGCGGGCCGCTCGTCGTCGACGTGATACGCGGCTTGAATTCTTCGCGCGGCTTTCTGACCAGCCGCATCGTCGGCGCAGTAAACGACGCCGATTGCTTCGCCGGCCTTCACTCGGTCGCCAACCTTCAACTCGGACGTAAAACCGACCGTGGGATCGATCGTGTCTTCGATGCGCACACGTCCACCGCCGATTGCTGCGATCGCATGACCGATCTCCGTCGTATCAACTCGTGTAATGAAGCCAGAGCGCGGGGATTCTACCTTAATGGTTTCGCTTACCAAAGGCAGAAAACCGGCCGGGTCGTCGCACACACGCGGATCGCCGCCCTGCGCTTCGATGTTTCGTCGCAGGCACTCGAGCGCTTTGCCGGACTCCAAAACTCCACGCAGACGCTCGTGAGCAGCTTCGGTAGTTTGGTCGACGTTAGCCAGCAACAACATGTGCGCGCAAAGTTCCAGCGACAAGTCGAGCACCGGCTGTGCTGCGTTCGGCGCGTCGCCGCGAAGCAGGTTTATGCACTCTTCGACTTCGAGCGAGTTGCCGACCGCGCGTCCGAGCGGCTGGTTCATGTCAGTCAGCAACGCGCGCGTTTTGATCCCGCACGAGTTGCCGGTGCTCACCAGCGCATGGGCCAACTCCGTCGCCCGCGACTGTTCGCGCATGAAAGCGCCGTTTCCGACCTTCACGTCGATGATCATCGCATCGAGACCGGCAGCGCCTTTCTTGGAAATGATTGACGCGACAATCAGCGGGATCGCTTCGACTGTCGCCGTCGCATCACGCAACGCGTACATCTTCTTGTCAGCCGGCGCGATCTCGGCCGTTTGCCCGGCCATCGCATAGCCCACATGGTCCAATACCTGCTTGAACTCACTCGCACTCAGATTCACTCGATAACCGGGAATCGCCTCGAGCTTGTCGAGCGTTCCGCCCGTATGACCAAGACCACGACCCGAGATCATCGGCACGCACACGCCGCATGCGGCAACCAGCGGCGCGATGATGATGGAAGTTTTGTCGCCGACTCCGCCGGTCGAGTGTTTGTCGGCTTTTGGCCTGGGAATGTCGGAGAAGTCGAGGATGTTGCCGGAGTTGAGCATCGCTTCGGTGAGCGCCTGCTGTTCCGACTGGTCCATGCCGTTGAGATAGATGGCCATCAGCAACGCGCTGACCTGGTAATCGGCAATGCGGCCGCTGGTTACTCCGGCTACGAAGAAGTCGATCTCGTCGCGTGAGAGGTTCTGACCGTCGCGCTTCTTTCTTATGACGTCCTGGGGTCTCAAGCTGCTTTCCTTAGTTGCTCTCCATCAGAACAGCGGCCTGAGCCGTTACCGCGAGACCCTGACCGACGGCATCGAGTCCTTCACCCGTCTTGGCTTTCACACTCACGCATCCGGCGTCGACGCCGAGCGCGAATGCGATGTTCGCGCGCATCGAATCGACGTAAGTCCGGATCTTCGGCGCTTCCAGCAGGATTGTCGAGTCGACATTCACGACGTGCAGGCTGCGCTCGCGCGCCAGCCACATCACGCGCGAGAGCAGTTCCATGCTGTTGGCGTTGGCCCACTGTGGATCTTTGTCCGGGAAATGGACCCCAATGTCTCCTTCACAAAGCGCGCCGAGAATGGCGTCGGCAATCGCGTGGGCCAACGCGTCGGCATCCGAATGACCGTCGGCGCCGCGATCGGAAGCGATGTGCACACCGCCAAGCACGAGCGCGCGTCCCTCGACGAGACGATGCGTATCCATGCCGATGCCGATGCGTAACATTGGTCTTTGGACTTTGGACTTTGGTCTTTGGACTTTGGTCTTTTGGTCTTTGGTCTTTGGCCCTTGGTTGTCTTGTCGATATGCAACAAATAACCCAAGACCCAAGACCTAAGACCCAAGACCGGCTTCAAGAAAAGCCTCCGCAATCAAAAGGTCTTGCGGAGTCGTGATCTTGACGTTTCTACTGCTTCCCTCGATCGTCGTCACTGGCACGCCGATCTTTTCGACGAGTGCGCTTTCGTCGGTGAGCGACGGATCGGTTATGTCAGCCTGCTCGTACGCCTTGCGAAGCAGTTCGTAACGAAAACACTGCGGTGTCAGTGCGCGTCGCAAGTCCCGGCGTTCGAGCGTGTTCACAACGCGACAGCCACTGACCTGCTTGATTGTATCCGTTACAGGCGCGACCAGGATCGCTGCGCCATCTGTCTCCGCGGCTTTGACAACACTCTCGATCTCCTCGACCGTCACAAACGGCCGAACACCATCATGGACCGCAACGACGCCCGCGGTCGCCGGACGCACGGCCATCAACCCACGCTTCACGGAATCAGCTCGCGTTACGCCACCGGGCACCACGCGTGACAGTTTTCTCAACCCGCGTTTCCCGGCGGTAGTCAAAAAGGCCGCAGCCTCTTCTGACGGCAGGACCACGATCACTTCCTGAATGCTCTCGCACTCCTCGAACGGCAGGAGCGTGTGAAAGATGATCGGAGTCCCTGCCAGTTGCAGAAACTGCTTCGGCCGATCGCTCGCCATCCGGCTGCCTGTCCCGGCGGCGGCAATGATCGCGGTATTCATTAGGAGGAAAGTTTAGAACACGGATAACACGGATCAGAGCAGGTTACGACCACCGGCGTCAGCTCTCGGTGATTGGCTCGCTGTCGGTGATACGCACTGGACCCGGAGCACCAGCGCGCGAGTCACGCGTTTGCCGGCGCGAACCGCCGTTGGTGCGGTGAATCTCGCTGTGCCCACCATTTTCCGCTTCTTCCCAGAGACGCCCGAAGATCATCTTGCCGGCTGTCGTTTGCAACACGCTGGTGACTGCGATGTCGGCATTCTTGCCGATCAACCGGCGCGCGTTGTCGACGACCACCATCGTGCCGTCGTCGAGATAAGCCACGCCCTGATTGTATTCCTTCCCTTCCTTGAGGATGAATACTCGCATCGCCTCGCCGGGCAGCACGACCGGCTTCAGCGCGTTTGCCAGCTCGTTGATGTTGAGCACGCTGACGCCGCGCAACTGGGACACCTTGTTCAAGTTGAAATCGTTCGTGACGATGACTGCGTCGAGCTGTTTGCCGAGTTCAATCAACTTCAGATCGACTTCGCGCACTGACGGAAAATCAGTCTCGACAATTTGAATGTCGAGCGAGCTGTTGTTCTGGAGGCGGTTGAGCATGTCCAACCCCCGACGCCCGCGCTGGCGTTTGGAAGAGTCGGGCGAGTCAGCGACCTGTTGCAGTTCGCGAAGGATGAACTGGGGAATGATTAGCGACCCGGTAAGAAACCCGGTCTCCGCGACGTCGGCGATGCGGCCGTCGATGATCACGGAAGTGTCGAGGATCTTTAAGTCGCGCCTGGCAACCTTGTCGCTGAAAATCCCGCCCAGTGCGGAGAGATCGAGATAGTCTCCTTTTGCCGCGCCGACCATCAACCCGACATAGGCCATGAAGAACGTAAGGGCCAGGGTGATGAAGGTCTTTGCGGCGGGCGCCACAGCCATCGATTCCTGCCGGCTGATCAGCGAACCAATCAGGTAAGCTCCGATGATTCCAAGAATCGAACCGACGGCCGCGCCGATGAGAGTTTTCAACGACGCGCGGCGAATCCGCATCTCAAAAAGGATGATGCAGACGGCGATTAAAGCGCCCAACCCTGCGGAGATCCAAGAGTCGCTGGCTACTGGTTTGAGGATATATCCGGCCGCTACCAAGATTGCCGTAAATATAAGTCGTATAAGAACGACATCGGCATGCATAATGTAGGCATACTACCACGCCAATATCCGCATCGTCACGGAAATCCTTGGTGTATCGTCGCGCCTTGCGGCTTCAAGTTAGGTGTATTTAAATGGGCCGCATGAGGTAAATCAATCATGACCACTTTACTGCTTGCGTGTGTGTATGCTGTGTT
>DASTOZ010000123.1:0-3718 GCA_035762365.1 Pyrinomonadaceae bacterium
AGCGGCCTTCTCGTTGTAAACCTCGGGACGCGCATCGTTGAAGAAGGCGTGATCCGTTCCCGGGTAGATGACGACGTCGATCTGTTTTCCGAGTGCTTTCAACTTGCTCTCGAGCTCGCGCACTAACTGAGGCGTCACGAAGCCGTCGTTCTCGGCATATAGACCGAGCACTGGCGCATGCAGGTTCGGAAGATCGGGTTTGACCTTTGGATGTCCGCCGTAAAAGACAACGGACGCGCCGATGTTCGAGTTCTTCGTCGCGGTGTAGAGCGACAGCGCGCCGCCCATGCAGAACCCAACGACGCCGATCTTCCTGCTGGTCACGCCGTCGTGTTTGAGCAGGTAGTCGACGGCGCCTTCCAGTTCTGTCTCCGCTTCGTCGATGCGCAGCGCCATCATCAGCTTGCCGGCTTCGTCGGGCGACTTGGTCGTCTTGCCGTGATAGAGATCGGGTGCAAGGGCAACGAAACCGGCCGCGGCGAACCGGTCGCAGACGTCTTTGATGTGGTCCACGAGTCCCCACCACTCCTGAATCACGACCACTCCCGGACCACCGCCTTGTTGCGGGACCGCTTCGTAGCCACTGATGCTGCCACCACTCACCGGAAATTCAACCATTTCTCCCACGGCTTCCTCCTTGCACTCTCTTACGATTCCTTCGCTCCGTGTTGCAGCACGCCATCCCAGCGATTCATTACGTCGAGATGAATATCAAACTGATCGATCACGCGCATGGCGATGTGATTGACCATGTCGTCGAGACTCTGCGGGTGATTATAAAAAGCAGGCATTGGCGGAAGTATGACGACGCCCATTCGCGCCAGCTTCAACATGTTTTCGAGATGTATTTCATTGAACGGCGACTCGCGTACGACGAGCACCAGTTTGCGCCGTTCCTTGAGGACCACGTCGGCGGCGCGATGAATCAAATTGTCGCCGAGCCCATGCGCGATCGCTGCGAGTGTGCGCATGCTGCACGGGGCGATCACCATCCCGAGCGTGACAAACGATCCGCTCGATATCGCCGCGCCCTGGTCGCCGCTCCCGTAACTCTGCGTCGCCAGTCCCTGAACATCTTTGAGCGAGTGCGTCGTCTCATGCGCGAGCGTGCGCGCCGCCCACTTGCTCACGACCAGATGCGTCTCAACGCCCGACCCGTGCAGCATCTGCAAGATGCGCACACCGAAGATCGTCCCGGTCGCACCCGTAATACCGACAACGAGCCGTTGAGGTTTCACCTGCTCCATAGGCAGCCGCATTTTCCCACGGATTTTGAACAAAAACAAAAAGGCCGGACGTGACGCGCCCGGCCTTCGATTTTCAATTAACGCTCGCGGCGCCTACGCCGCCATCGTCGTGTACTTCTCCATCATGCGCGTGATCGACTCTTTGCTCGTCGCGCCGACGACGCGTTCGACTTCTTTGCCTTCGCGGAAGAGGATCAGCGTGGGAATGCCCTTGATGCCGTAACGCTGTGCGGTCGAGGGATTGTCGTCCACGTTCAACTTCACCACCGTGGCTGACCCGTTATATTGCTCGGCGACAGCTTCAACGGTCGGCGCCAGCATGCGGCAGGGCGTACACCATTGCGCCCAAAAATCCACCAGCACCGGCTTGCTGGATCCCAATACGTCCTTCTCAAACGAGCTATCGCTCACTTCCTTCACAAATTCACTCATGTTTCAATCGCTCCTAATCTGACGTTAATCTCTCAAAAATGTTGACCCTCGATTAGCTGCCTTCGCCTTCGAGGAAGTTCTTTAACAGCCGCGCTCGCGACGGATGACGGAGTTTGCGCAACGCCTTCGCTTCGATCTGGCGAATGCGCTCGCGCGTCACATTGAAGTTCTGTCCCACTTCTTCCAGCGTCCGTTCGTGACCGCCGTTGTCGAGACCAAACCGCAAGCGAATCACTCGCTCTTCACGCGGACTCAAAGTCTGCAACACGTCGCCGGCAATCTCTCGCAGGTTTGACGTGATAACTCGCGCCGCCGGGCTCTCGCTCGACTTGTCTTCGATCAAGTCGCCCAACTGCGACTCTCCATTTTCGCCGATCGGCGTTTCCAATGAGATTGGGTCCTGCATCAACTTGCGCGCCTTGCGCACTTTGTCGACGGAGGTATCCATCTTCTTGGCGATCTCTTCGGTCGTAGGTTCGCGTCCGAGTTCGCGCACCAGCTCACGCGAGGTGTTCTTGAGTTTATTGATCACCTCGATCATGTGGACCGGAATGCGAATCGTTCGCGCCTGGTCAGCGATCGCGCGCGTAATTGCCTGGCGAATCCACCACGTGGCGTAAGTCGAAAACTTGTAACCGCGCCGCCAATCAAACTTGTCGACGCCCTTCATCAAACCCAGATTACCTTCCTGAATCAGATCGAGGAACTGCAACCCGCGGTTCTGATATTTCTTCGCGATTGAAACAACGAGACGAAGGTTAGCTTCGGTCAACTCGTGTTTCGCCTGTGCCGTTTGAGCCTCGCTTACGGCGATCATCTGATGCGATCGCTTGATCTCCAACGGCGTCAGGTGATGTTCGACTTCGATCTCTTTCAGCCGCTTTCTCGCGGTGGCGACATGCTTCCGGAATTCCTTCTGCTTGTCAGCCTTCAATCCTTTGCGTTTGAGCTTCTCGGAATACGCTTCGATTTCGCGTTCGAGCGTGCGGACTTCCTTGTGAACGACGCCAATTGCAGCGATCAAACGCTGACGGGCCGCTTCTTTGAGATGAAGCCCACGGATCTCCTGCGCGATCTCGAGTCGTGTGCGAGCCAGCTTCCGCCGGTAACGCAACAACTTCTTCGAGCGCTTGCCGCGCGAAACCTTCTGCTCGTCGGCAAAACGCTCAAACTCCTTCAACCCGCGTTTGTAGAGCCCGCGGATGTTCTGAAGACCTTCGATCGTCCACTGCAAATACTCTTCGCTGCGATCCTCGTGCTCCTCGGTCTCCATCTGATCCGAAAAAGCGACGACGTCGCGAATGTTGAGCTGTCCGGCAGCCAGCTCATCTCCGATTCTGAAAAGTTCCACCACTGCGATCGGCGAACGTGCGATTGCCTTCTCCGCACGCTTCTGGCCGCGCTCGATGCGCTTTGCGATGGATACTTCCTGCTCGCGCGTAAGCAACGGCACTACACCCATTTCGCGCATGTAAACGCGAATGGGATCCGACGTCTTATCCATTTCGCCGGCTGACAGGTCGAGCTCGACCTCTTCGCTCATACCCTCTTCGGTTTCGACTACAGACGACGACTCCTCGATCAAAGGCTCCTCGATCTCGGTTTCACTACTGGTGGCTCGCTCGAGCGTCTGTAGTACCTCGTCGATATCCTCAATCGACACGGCGTCGTCCGTCAGTTCCTCACTGAGGTTGACGAATTCGCCCTTATTCATGAGCTCGATACCGCTTTGATCTTTTTCAAGCCTGGACAAATTTATCTTCCTTTCTCGCGGTTTTATTTACGCAGTTCGGGGGGATCCGTTTCCGTTCCCCCGGCTCTTTGCCCCTGCTCGCAGCGCGGGCAAAGCAATCTGCTTCTGTTCGTAGTGCTTCCTCTTCCCATTCTTCCCAATATGCTCTAGCGACTTCGATGCCGCAGCAGAGCCACAAGGTTTCAAGCGCCGGACGACGTCGTTGATCGTTATGTTCTGCAATACTTTTTCAACCGCAGTATCAACTTCCAGCAGCACGTCGCCCAAGACAGTTTCGATATTCACA
>DASTOZ010000124.1:0-2124 GCA_035762365.1 Pyrinomonadaceae bacterium
CGTGGTGTCTCTTCAAACTCGTAACGTACGTGTCAGTATCTTTCCGCAGAGTCAAAATGAACTTGCTGTTCGGAAATGTCTGGTCCAATTCTCGATAGATTTCAAACCACGGCCAGTCTTCAAACGCTTCAAACTTCCTTGCTTCCTCGATCGCGGGCGCCAGGTTCTTCCGCTTGACCTGATAAGCGAGGTCCATATCAAACGTGCGGTGCTTGAAACCAAAACGCCGAAAGCAATATCCGAGCGAGGTTGTTCCAGTCTTTGGCAAGCCGATTCCAATAACTTTCGTCGCTTTGACCGGCCGTAGTTCGAGCCAGGTACTTCGCAACCGGTTCTGAATCTTCGTCGTAATCATGCGCCGTTGTTTGTCTTTCCGTTCAGCACCGCAAAATAGTAAGACAAGAGCGACGCCACGGTCTTCTCGGGAGCGAAGTCGTTCATCGTCTGCTTTGCTGCTGCCGCCATCACATCCAACTTCGGATCGGCCCACGCAGCGATGAGTTTGTGAGCCAATGCCTCCGGATTATTCGGTTCAACCAGGAACCCGTTAACTCCGTCGGTGATCAACTCTTCGAAACTCGTGCCTTTGGTCCCGATTACGACCCTGCCGATTCCCATCGCTTCCAGGCAACTGTTCGGCAAGTTGTCGATCAGCGACGGTAAGGCAACCAGCCGCGATCGCTCGATGACTGGGTATAACTGTGCGTGCGGCACGTTTTCGAACAGGATCAACCGATCGGCGAAGTTGCGACAATGCGATCGAGCATAAGCCGCCATCGACGATGCAACTGGCGTTTCCATGTCTCTGCCCACGCAGACCGCATAGGCGTCTTTGTAGCGCTCGAGAAATCGCGGCAACGCCTGGACCAGCGTGTGAAATCCTTTGTGCAGTTGAAACCGACCGAAGAAGAGGACGTACTCTTTGTCCGTAAGAAACCGTTCGCAAACTGTCGTGTCCCACTCAGGCGTCTCCACGTAAAACGGAGTGCGAATCACCCGCGTGTTGCGAACGCCGGCTTTAGCCGCGAGCATTTTCTGCGTCGTAAAACTCGGCACATGAACGTTTCGAGTCAAGCGATACTGAAGCGTCTGCAAACGCAGTGCGATCGCGGTATCGAGGTTTGGCTTTACTCCGGCAAGATCGTTCCACGCAGGATCGTATGAAGAAGTTCGGACGACATGGGCGGCACGCAGAAACGGAATCGAAAACACGCCACACGACGAGTAATTCGGATACTGAATCAAATGAAACGGCTCTTTTCGATGAAGCTGTTTTAGTTTGCGAAAGACCTGGGTGCTGAAGTTCAACCAATGCAGAGTCGTAGGCAATGAGTAGCGAGTCAAACGATTGACCGTTTGCCAGCCGCGCCCGAGATTCAGCCGATGGACCATCACACCTTCGTGCTCGAATTCTGTTTCATTGTGCTGCGACAGGGTTACGACGTGAACATCATGACCGAGCTCCGCGAGTGTTTTTGAAACTCGGTTCAGATAATTGGCCAGACCTCCGTCGAAGTGGTTTTCGGTTACATACTCCGGAGTGGCGAAGGCGATTCTCAGCTTCGCTGGCGGCATGTCGGCGACCATGGATGTTTTCCGTTTGACGAACTCACCTCGCACCCATTGGCGCCGCTGAGACGGGAGTAAGTGCTCACGAGCATCGAGAGCACTGCGTCCGGCGTAAACAGTTTGAGATACCGATCGCGAGCCGCCTCTCCCATTCGTTTCCGCAACACTGGATCCGACGCCAGGCATCGCATGGCGGCGGCAAGTGCCGCGCTGTCTCCTGGCGGGATGAGGATTCCCGCATCGGGTGTGAGCAGATCGGGTGAACCACCAACGTTTGTCGTAATGATCGGCAACCCGTGGGCCATCGCCTCGATGACGCTCTTCGACGTTCCTTCCGCGAACGACGGCAAGACAAAGACGTCAAGCGTGCGCATGAACGCGCTGCAACCCACAGCGCCATCATAAGCACCGACAAACTCCCACGAACCATTGAGCTGTAAATTGCGAGCGTGTGCTCTCACTTCTTCCACCGCTGGCCCAGTGCCTGCGAGGCGAACGTGCACATCGCTGCGATCTCGTCGTAACTGGGCCAATGCATCTGCCAACACGAAAGGT
>DASTOZ010000125.1:0-5794 GCA_035762365.1 Pyrinomonadaceae bacterium
ACCGCCCGCAACGATATCGGGAACGATCACGGCCGCGGACGTTACAAACCTGGCGAATGAGCGTGGGATATCCGCGGGAGAACTCGATGAGCTGCTCGCGGCGATTCGTGCCGGGGCTACTTACGTGAACGTTCACAGCACGCGCTGGCCCGGCGGCGAGATTCGCAGCCAAATCGACGGCAACAGCGGCCACCAGCACTGACGACAAGCGCACGCCCTCTGCGCGCAGCGTAGATCTAAACAGACTCTGCGAGATCACCGGCGCCCATCCCTGGACAGGTGATCTCGCAACAGCTTTGTCCTGCCAACCTGGGCGTTTCACTGCGCTCATTCCCGCAAAGAGAAGAGGCCCGGATTGCGGAACTCTTACTGGGAGGCATCCAGGTTCCCGGAGTTCATTACCCGCCGCGCGTCGCGGCCCCGGCCATCCCTCCTTTGCCTGCGGACGTCGCCAGAATCATCGGAAACTATGTAAGGCAGGGATAAATCGTGAGCGGGGATCGGGCAACTCAGCCGGACTCGCGTTTCACCGGAGCAGCAACTACACTGCGGAACCGTCATGCAGTAAAAGGATGACGGACAACATAAAAAGCCTCCATCGAGATGGCTGAGCAAGCTCAACAAAGTAATGCCATCCCTCAAATATCCCTCTGCCGCCCATTACCTCAGATCCCCATTTCTGTCGCATACTGCACCCGTTCGCCCTAATTCACGCGTAATGCGAGGACACCCTGCTAATGAACGTCACTCATCTGGAATGTGCCCTGTGTGGCCTTGAACACGAGGCACGTCGGTTGCTCAACCTTTGCACTGCATGCGGCAAGCCTTTGTTGGTTCGTTACGACTTAGAGCGCGCCAAAGTCACTTTGACAAAGGAATCACTGCCCACGCGGCGCTCCGACATGTGGCGCTACCGCGAAGTGCTGCCGGTCGACGCTGACGACAACCTCGTCTCGTTCGGCGAAGGCTGGACGCCGCTGCTGCCGGCGCGAACACTCGGCAAGAGAGTCGGAATTCGCGATCTCTACATCAAAGACGAGGGGCAGAACCCGACACAGAGTTTCAAAGCACGCGGGATGGCCGCCGCCGTTTCGATGGCCAGGGAATTGGGAGCGACGAAACTCGCCGTTCCGTCAGCGGGAAACGCAGCCGGCGCACTCGCCGCTTACGCCGCTCGCGCCGGACTCGAGTCATTCATCTTCATGCCGCGCGACACGCCACGGGCGAACGTCGTCGAATGCGAGCAAACCGGCGCGCACGTGACGTTGATGGATGGACTAATCACGGATTGTGGCGCGGAAGTCGGACGTCGAAAAGAGGCGGAAGGCTGGTTTGACGTTTCCACGTTGAAAGAACCGTATCGCGTCGAAGGAAAGAAGACACTCGGTTACGAAGTCGCGGAACAGATGAATTGGGAGTTGCCCGACGTGATCGTCTACCCGACCGGCGGCGGCACGGGTTTGATCGGGATGTGGAAAGCGTTTGACGAGATGGAGCAGATGGGTTGGATCGACAGTCGTCGTCCGCGGATGGTGACGGTTCAGGCAGCGGGTTGTGCGCCCATCGTGCGCGCGTTCGAACAGGGTCAGCGGTTTGCAGACGAGTTTCCGAACGCGGCGACAACGGCTTCCGGTTTGCGCGTTCCGAAAGCGATTGGCGACTTTTTGATCCTCGACGCGTTGCGAGAGTCAGGCGGCGCCGCGATCGCCGTGACGGACGAAGAGTTGATCGATGCGACACGCGAGATCGGTGCGGCTGAAGGAATTTTTTGTGCGCCTGAAGGCGCGGCTTGTCTCCCGGCTTTGAAGAAATTGATCGACGCAGGCGCGGTGAAACAGGGCGAACGAGTCGTGTTGTTCAATACCGGGTCCGGCGTGAAGTATATGGAGTCTTTTGCTGGAGGTAGTTGAGTGAAAGTTTTTGGTGTTCTAGTTTTGTTACTGACGTTCGCGTTTACGGCAAGTGCGCAACAACCATGGTTGACTGACGCGGAGCGCGAGCGTTTCGAAGCATTGCGGCGCAGCGGGCTCGAAGCTCTTTACAACATCGATTACGACAAAGCCGAACGCGACTTTAAAGAGATCGTCAAACTATTCCCCAATCACCCCGGCGGTTATCAACTCCTGGCAGCTCGCGTTTGGATCAAGACGCTTTACGAATCGCGGCGGCTGCAATCGTCTCTCTACAGCTCGGAATCGTTCTACTCGAGCGGCGACGACAAAGTCGATCCGAAGATCGTGACCGAGTTTCGCAACCTCACTCGCCAGGCGCGCAACCTTGCCGAAGCGAAACTCAAACAGGAGCCGAAAAACATCGAAGCCCTCGACTTCCTAGCCAACACTGAAGGACTGAAAGCCTCGTTTGAAGAAGCAGTCGAGCGCCGGCACTACGCGGCCCTGCGCGACGGCAACGACGCAGTCGATCATCATCGCGAGGTGCTGAAGCTCGATCCGAAGTACATCGACGCCCAGATCACCATCGGTCTTTACGAGTACGTCGTCGGCTCGCTGCCGCTGCCGATCAAAGTTTTGGCAGGCGCGACGGGTTATCGTGGTTCGAAGAAGCGTGGACTCGCGATGCTCGAGCAGGTTGCGAAAGAAGGACGTTGGGCGCAGGACGACGCGAAGTCGGTGCTCATCCTGCTCTACACGCGCGAGAAGCGCTTTGCCGAGGTGCTCACGCTCACACGTGAGTTGAGCGCGAAGTATCCGCGCAACTACTTGCTGCGACTCGAAACCGCGGACGCGCTCGTCTCGCTCGCGGGAGTGAAACGAAGAGAGAAAGATCTGGTGGGCGCTGTGCAGTTGGAGAAAGAGTCGTTCGCCGTGTTTGATGAGCTGCTGCGGGATCGGAACACGCGTGACGCAGCGGCGGGTGCGCTCGATCTGATTCACTTCAAGTACGGCGAAGTTCTCTTGCTGTCAGGTTACAACGAGCGCGCGGCGAAGGAGTTTCTGGCGTCGACGAAAGTCGATCGCGCGGAAGCAGGAATGGTGACGATGGCCCATCTCTATGCCGCGCGCGCGTACGACGCTGCGGGCAAGCGTGACGAAGCGTTGGCGCAGTACAAGGCAGTGCTCGCGCGTCCGAATGTTTACGACGCGCACGACGAAGCGAAGCGTGGGTTGCAAAAGGCCTACAGATCGGAGGCGCTTTGACTCGCGCAAATAAATCCATGACTCAGTCGCGTCCACGCAGATTGTTGCTGTGCCTCGACGGCGTGCCTCACAAGTTGATCCTGGCCGCCAAAGAGCGTGGACTGTTCGACGCCTTTGGACCACCGACGCGGCTGCTGTCGCCGTTTCCCACGATGACTAATGTCGCCCTCTCGGCGATGTTTAGCGCCACCCCGCCCGCGGGTTATGAAAGTCTTTACTTCGATCGCAACGCCGGTGAACTGCGCGGCGGAATCAGGAAGTACCTGGGACGCCGAACGCCCGACAAGATCCCGTCGTCGTACATGGAAGACCTCGACTACCAGGAACCGCTGCCGTTCGAGTTTCTGATCTATGTCGCACCGGAGCACGTCTGGCGCGCGGACATGCAACGCTTTCGCGAACGGTTTCGCGCCGCGCCGCCGGATCGCGATTACTTTGCATTTCTCAAAGCGACTGACGGACTGCTGCACGCCCAGGGCCCGTCGCGCTTGAACGTCGCGCTCGAATCACTCGACAAAATCCTCAAAGAGATCAGGCAACACTGCGGCGACGAAACCGAGATCGTTCTGTTCTCCGACCACGGCATGAACCTCGAAGAGAACCGTCGCGCGCCGCTGACCGCGGAACTGCAACGCCGCGGTTTTCAAGTCGGCTCGCGTCTCGCAAACGGCAACAGCCGCGCGCTTTCGATACCCGCGTTCGGTCTGTGCAGTTATGCGGCCGTGTATTGCGGGAAAGAAGAGTTCGTGACGGCTGCGGCGCGCGAGATCATCGAGATCGAAGGCGTCGACTTTGTGGTCTATCGTGATGGTTCCGCGGTCGCCGTCGAAGGCGAAAGCGGGCGCGCGCGGATCGATCGGCGCGGCGATTCGTATCGTTACGTGAACAAGAAAGGCGATCCGCTCGAACTCGCATCGGTGATCGAGCAAGACGGGTTCGTCGATGATTCAGTGTTATTCGAAAAGACCAACCAGCATCGTTACCCGGACGTGCTCGCGAATCTTTACAAGTCATTGTTCACCCCACGCGTGGAGCACACCGCCGACATACTCATCAGTTTGAAAGACGGTTATTACTACGGCTGGTCTCCATTCGGCCGCTTCGTTCGGCTTGCGGCCACCCACGGCAACGCGCTGCAATCGAGTTCGAATGCGTTCCTCATGAGCACGCATCGAAACCTGCCCGAATGCGTTCGTGCTGACAACGCTCGTGAAATATTGCGCGGCTAAGTCTGTTTTCGTTTATCATCGATTCGCCTTGATTCAGAGACTCACTCTCACAATTCTCTTTCTAATTTGCTGCGCCGGCCTCGTCTCAAGTCAGGCGCAGCAGAAGAACTGTCTGCCTCCTCCCGTTGCATTCAGTTCCAGCGAGCCAAACATCTTCACCGAGGAGCAGGAAATGCACCTCGGAGAAGCGATGGCGGAACGGCTCCAGAAGGACTACGCGATTATCGAGGACAAAGCCCTCGTCGGCTATCTGACGGCGATGGGCGAACGACTCATCCGTCACCTGCCGTTGAAGCAGACTCGCTTGCAGTTTTTTCTGGTCGACCTTGCGGACGCAAACGCGTTTGTCTTGCCGGGCGGACGGATTTACGTTTCCCGAAAACTTGTCGCGGTGGCACAAAACGAAGACGAGCTCGCCAGCGTGATCTCGCATGAGTTGGGCCACCTTGCGGCGCGCGACACGGCGATCGAAGTGACGCGACAGTTCAAGCTGGCACTCGGCGTTACCGCGGTCACGGACCGGCGCGACATTTTCGAACGCTACAACCAACTGATCGACAACGCGATGCGCAAGCGCAACGTTTTCAAAGAGCGCGATCGCGAAAAGGGACAGTTGGTCGCGGACCAGATCGGATTCAACGCGCTCGTCAGCGCCGGCTACGATCCGAAAGCGGCGCCGCATTTTTGGGACCGCGTCAACGAAGTAAAAGGAAAAACCGGGAGTTGGTTTTCCGATGTGTTTGGCACTACGCGCCCAGAACAAAAGCGATTGCGTGAAATGCTCAACGCGCTTTCATCGTTGCCGTCCGGATGTGTTCAGCAACGCACTGCCACTGCAACGCCGGAATTCAAACAATGGCAGGCGGCAGTCGTTGCTTACACCGGTTCGGGTCGCACGGAGTCGCTCCGGCATGTGGCCGCTAAACTCGAGCTGACGCCGCCGCTGCGAAACGACATCACGCACATCAAGTTCAGTCCCGATGGAAAATATGTGCTGGTCCAGGACGAGTCGAGCATCGACGTGCTGACTCGCGATCCCTTCGTGAGCCTGTTTCACATCGAAGCGGCGGAAGCGAACAATGCACACTTCACGCCTGACTCGCAAAGCATTGTTTTCAGCACTAGCAATTTGCGAGTCGAGAAGTGGAGTGTGCCCGAGAAGAAGATGACGGACGCGCGAGAAATCGTCGTCAACACAGCTTGTTTGCAGACGCGGCTCGCCCCGAATGGTCAAATACTCGTGTGCGTGACGCCGACATTCGATTTGCGGCTCATCGAAGTTAGTTCGGCTAAGCTGCTGTTTGAGAAAAAAGAATTCTTAACGCCGAATTACGACTCCATCGCGCTCATCAGAGACCTGGCGTCGCTGGGGTTGAGTGCCGTTGACTCGCGACTTGAGATAGTCAA
>DASTOZ010000126.1:0-5340 GCA_035762365.1 Pyrinomonadaceae bacterium
CGCGCGACATGAAGTCCTGCCCAAACCCGGCCCGCCATTTCGGCGCATATTGCGCCGCGTTCGAGATCGCTCGCAGGTTCAACCGCCTCGCGTCGTCGCCGCGAACCAGAATTGCGAACGTGTTTTCGAACCCCAAGGGCGGGCTGACTTCGACGTTGAACTTCGTCGCGTATTCGCTGTGCACCTGGTTGTAAACGGCTATCGGGTTCGTGATCGGAGCATGATGAAGTATGGCCGTGTACGAAGTGCCGGTGTATTCGGGATAGACGTCGAGGGTGCCGCTGATCAACGCTTCGTGTGGCAGGTTTCCACCGAGTTCGAAACGCCGCTCGACTGTTACGCCTTGTTTCTCGATTAGCTGCGACAGAATCTCGGCCAGCAGAACTGATTCCGTGAAGTCTTTTGAACCGACGACGATGCGGTTCTTCGTGACGGGTCTGTTCGAGAAGTACCACAAGGCGATGCCCCCGCCAATTGCCAGCACCACGATCGCGGGCAAAGCAATGTTCAGTTCAAGTCTCGAACGTTTGCGGGCGCGTTCGTAACTGAACCGCCGTTCGACGAGACCGAGCAGGAAATCCGCGGCGAGCGCCAGCAGCGCCGCCGACACGGCACCCGCGAGCAATAGATTGTTGTCGTACTGCCGTAGACCGCGAAAGATGTAGACCCCCAACCCACCCGCGCCAACGGCCGCGGCGATTGTCGTCACTCCGACCGCGATCACAGTAGCGACCCGAATGCCCGTGACGATCACGCCCGCTGCCAGTGGTAGTTCGACTTGCCGCAACACCTGCCCGTCAGTCATCCCCATCGCCACCGCAGCTTCTCGCACGCTCGGTTCGACGCCCAGAATCCCGATGACTGTGTTGCGGATTATGGGCAACAGCGAGTAGACCACCAGTGCCACGAGCGCGGTACGCGTTCCGATGCCGCCGATGAACGGCAGCGGAATCAAAAAACCAAACAACGCTAGACTGGGAATGGTCTGCATCACGTTGGCGATGCCCAGCACCGGCCCGCGCAATGCTCGATAACGCGTTAGGAGGATTCCGGTGGGAACGCCGATGATCACTGCTACCAGAATCGAAATGAACACAAGAATCACATGTTCCTTGATCAATGTCGCCAGCTCGGTCCAGTTGCTTTGGAGGAACTGCCAGAAGCTCATGCGGTTCCTCCGACGGCGAGCGTGTCGAGATACGCGCGGGCCTGCGGGTGGTTCGTGTTTAGAAAGCCTTCTGGCGTTTCGAGCAACAGCAGTTGCCCCTTGTGCATGAGTCCAATGCGATCTCCGAGCGTCAACGCTTCGCGGACGTCGTGCGTGACCAGGATGGCGGTCTTGCCCAGTTGTCGTGATAAACGAGCGAATTCACGTTGCAGACTTGCGCGCGTTAAGGGATCCAGCGCGCCGAACGGCTCGTCGAGCAACAACAGTTTCGGCTCGGCGGCGAGAGCACGCGCCACGCCAACGCGCTGGCGCTGCCCGCCTGACAACTCGCGCGGATACCGATCAGCAAATCGGTCCGGATCGAGGCCGACTAAACTCAACGTCTCGCGAGCACGCCGGTTGATCTCGTCCTTACCACAATGAAGCAGCGACAGCACGACGCCAACGTTTTCCGCGACCGTGAAGTGTGGAAACAACCCGCCTTCCTGAATCACGTAACCGATGCGCAGCCGCAACGAGGTCGAGTCCCACCCCGTTTTAGTCGACTTTCCCTCGACCAGAACCTCACCCGACGTGGGCAATAACAACCGGTTTACAAGTTTCAGCGTCGTCGTCTTTCCGCAACCCGACTCGCCCAGCAACACGAGCGTCTCGCCGCGTTGGACTGTCAGATTCAAATCGGAAATGATCGGGTTATTCGAATGCGAAAAGTAGACGTTCTTGAACTCGACGACCGGATTATTGGGAGCGTCGTTCATCCGTTGCGGATCAGGCGGCGAGCAGCAGATTGCTGCTGAACCGTTCCTGAGAATCGAACCACGAGCGTGAGCAGGTGAAGCCTGTGGCGCTGGCCAGCCGAGCGATGCCGGCGATGTCGTACTTGTAAGAGTTCTCGGTGTGAATCAACTCGCCGGCCTCGAACAGCACTTCGAGATCGAGTTTTTCGATTCGCACCGTTTGTTTGCGCAGACTCTCGATGTAGATCTCGATTCGCCCGACACCTGCGTTGTAGAAAGCACGATGACGAAACGCGTGCAGATCGAACGTGCCGCCGAGCTCGCGATTGATCCGCGCGAGCACGTTGAGATTGAAAGCCGACGTAACGCCGAGCGCGTCGTTGTAAGCCGCTTCGAGAATTGCCGGGTCCTTCTTCAGGTCGGCGCCCAGCAGCAACGCGTCGCCCTTGTTCAGCACGCTCCGCATCGCACGCAGGAAGCGATCGGCTTCCTCAGTGTCGAAATTGCTGATGTTTGACCCGAGAAACAGCGCCAGCGTACGCGTTCGCGGTTTCTTGCCGAGTTCGGCAAGCCCGGCGAAATAGTCTGCCGCAAACGCCTCGATTTTGAGTCGCGGGTACGACTGCAACAGGATGCGAGAACTGCTTTCCAACGCCGTCGCTGAAATGTCGACCGGCATGAACAACAACTCCGGCTGCGACCGCAAAAGCGCTTCGATAATCAATCGCGTTTTCGACGCACTGCCGCTGCCCATCTCGACCAACGTCTTCTGTCCCTCGACTGATGCGGCGATCTCGTCAGCGTAGCGCTGGAGGATTTCGTTTTCGGCACGGGTCAGGTAGTACTCGGGTAACAAGCAGATCGCCTCGAAGAGTTGCGAACCAAGCTCGTCGTAGAAGTATTTCGGCAGAAACCGTTTCGGAAACGCAGTCAAACCCTTGCGCACGTCTTCCGCGAGACCGGTGAGCGGATCTCGCTTGACCAGGTTGTGTATGAACAGTCTTGTATCCCTGGTGGGCTCTGGTTTTGCCAACGCTGACCTCCTTGAGTCCGGCTATGATAGCCGATAGCTCCCGGATACACACGAATCGGCGCGCGAATCAGGGCGCGAATTTCGCGCGTGCGCTTGACCATCAGCGCCTGCGCGGGCAAGATCGCTCGCGATGTTTTTGAGTAGATTTATCACTCCGGTTTTACTGCTTCTTCTGGCAGGTTCCGCCGCTTCCGCATTCGCCCAGGGATTCAAACAGGAACTCGAAATACCGGAAAAGGCGACGCTTTCTATCAAAAATCTCGAGGGCCGGGTGAGCGTGCTCGCGTCCGCCGAGCAGGAGAAGAAGTTGACCGTCGAAGCGAAATCGACGGGGCAGGCAATCGCTCCCGATGACGTGAAAGTCGACGCGAAAGGCGCAAAGATTACGATCGTCGTACGCCCGCGAGGAGAAAAGGATCGGATCGATCTGATCGTCAGGATTCCGGAGCGGTCGAAGGTCGAAGTCGAAGGACAGGCGGGTGCCGTCGACGTTGTTGGTAATGTCGAGTCGGCCAACGTGAAGACGGACACGGGAACGATACACGCCGACGTCCCGCTCGATGCGTTGAAGTTTGACTTCGTTTGGGAAGCAAGCCGTCCGCGCTACATGAGCGACGTCGAACTGCCCCCGATCAAGGAAAAGGCGGGCGGTACTTTCAAACTGTCCGGTCGCCTCGGCGAGAAAGAAGCAAAGAAAGAAGACACAGTCGCCCTCAACTTCAGCACGCAACGCGGGGTCGTGCTTTTGAATATCGATCCCGAAATGGCGCCTGCCGATTTGCGCGAGCGTCCGCTGACGAAGGCGGCGCAGGCGATCGTCCGCAGCGGCGACACCGAACTCGTCAACGCGATTCGCAAAGTTTCGCCGAAGATGTTCGGCGACTATGCGAAGACGCTGCCGCCCCCCGAGAAACAACCAGCGCTCGTCAACCGCGTGCCGACGCACAAAGTCGTCAGCGCGGTCGCGCCACAAGTTTTTCGATTCAATGCGAGCGTTCTCGATCGCTATGGACGCGCGATCGGCGGCATGCGCGAGTCGGATTTCACGGTTTGGGAAAACGGGATCGAGCGGCGTGTGACGAACGTCGCGCCGGCGAATGAGCCGTTCAATCTCGTGTTGCTGTTGGACGTGTCCGGCAGCGTCGAAGAAAGAATGGATTTCATTCGCAAAGCCGCGCGCGATTTTCTGCGCACGACCAGTCCGCAGGATCGCATCTCGATCATCAGCTTTCGTGACGATATCCAGATCATTTCCGATTTCAGCACTGACCGTCAGTTGCTCTCGAAAAAGCTCGACGAGATCGACGCGGGCGGCGGCACCGCGTTGTACGATGCACTCGGTTACGTGCTCGCGGAGCCGTTGAAAAGATTGCGCGGCGAACGCACCGCGATCGTCGTCATGTCCGACGGCGACGACAACAAATCGTTCCTGCCGTTTCCGGCGATTCTGGAAGCGCTTACGGAGTCGGGCGCGCTGGTTTATCCGTTGTACGTGCCCTCCGGATTGATACCCGAATCGAGTGTGCCGAAGCCTGAGATCACGATCGACCCGCTGCGCACGCGCTATCTGACGCTGACGACGCGCGCGGAAGAGGAAGCGCGCAAGCTCGCGGCTGTTTCCGGCGGGATTTACTATCCGATCAAGCGTCTCGAAGATTTGCAGAAAGCTTACGAAGACGTCGTGGCCCAGTTGCGATCGTCTTACACGATCACCTACGCGTCGAATTCAGTCTCCTCATCGCCGCGAGTGCGCGTGCGAACGAATCGCGATGGCGCGTCAGTGCGGTTAAGTCCGGTAGTTGGTCTGAACAACACGCCTTAGTTTGGTGGTTCCCCCATGTCGCTAAGTAAATTCGTTATCACATTCAGTCTGATCGCGTTCGCCGCGATTGGTCTTGCACAAGCGCAGACGACCTGCTCGCCTGACCAACGCAAGGAGTTCTTTCTGACCGCTGTCGATAAGGACGACACCGTTATCGAGAACCTTCGCGCCGAGCATTTGAGTCTCAAAGTTGGCGGCTCGCCTGCAACGATTTCCGACGTTGTATTTCAGGCAAAACCAGCTTTGGATCTCGCGATTTTAATCGACGCCAGCGTCTCTCAGGAAAAACTGCTTCCGAGGATCAAGACCGTTGCTCGGGCGTTCGTCGCGACTGTGCCCGTCGAAGGCCAGGATCGCGTGGCAGTGGTGTCATTCTCAGACCTGCCAAGTTATATACAACCGTTGACATCAGAGCTTGCGGGACTCGGTGCGGCAATCGATCAAGTTCGCTTCGATGCGCCGGTGGGATATATCGGTGGCGGTGTCGTCGTGAGCACTCGACCCCCGCCGCATCCGGATGCGCGCCCCGGATCCACATCGCTGTGGGACACGATCGGCAGCGTGACACAGACTCTGTTTG
>DASTOZ010000127.1:0-2859 GCA_035762365.1 Pyrinomonadaceae bacterium
GCGTTGACTTCGTCGTCGGTGATATTCGTCGCTTTGTCACCCTGCTCCTCGGCATAGAACTGCGAGAGCATTTGCGCGCGCTGAAATTCGAGTTGACGTTTGACGTCCGGCGCCTTGTCGACGCCGTGAGCCTGCGCGTCCTCAGCCACGGACAGGAGGCGCTTCATGTCGAGCGCGAAGTCTTTGCGTGCCTGGTCGTCGGTTGCGAGGCGCGCTCTGACCTGCGGCGGCGTCTCTTCCGCCAGCATGGTCATGTCGTCGGCGGTCAATTCCACCGGACTCGCTTTTCGCGCCTTCACCTGCCAGAAGATCAAACCGGCGGCAAAAATGACCGCGACGGCGGCTGCTATGAGCGCTTTCTTTGTTGAGTTCAAAATACTTTCCTTTCCTATTGGTGCTGCACCAATTCGAGCAACACTCCATTTGTAGACGACGGATGAATAAAAGCTACGAGACAACCACCAGCGCCTACACGCGGTGTTTCATCAATCAAGCGCACGCCTCTGTTTTTCAACTCCGCGAGAGATCCGCGAATGTCCCGGACCTCAATCGCAATGTGATGCATGCCGGGACCGCGTTTCGCTAAAAACTTCCCCACCGAAGTGTCGGAACCGAGCGGCTCCAGCAATTCGATGTGAGTATCGCCCACGGCGAGCATGCACACCTTTACGCCTTGTTCCGCCACTTCCTCGGTTGAATGAATCTCTAACCCAAGCGCGTCGCGCCAAACTGCCAAGCCTTCTTCGATGCTCTTAGTCGCGATACCGATGTGATCAATTTTCATCGCATTTGTGCTTAGTACTTTGAGCTTTGTACTTTGTACGCTTGACGAAACGTCGACTACAACTCGAACCGTAACCTGACAAACCAAGTACAAAGTACTAAGTACAAAGCTCCAAAGCCTACTTGCCGACGCCTCGGAGCAGTTCTTCAACCGCAGAATAAGGGTCTCGTCGCCGGGTTGCAACTTCGTCTGCGAGGCGGTTAAGCATAGCAACCGAGGCGTCAGACTCCAAAACGCGGGCGAGCAGATTTTCGCGTAAAAGCTCCACAATCCGCCAACGGGCGATGGCGCGACGGCGCTCGCTGGTGCGCGCGGCATCCTTCTGCGACTGGCGGAAGCTGTCGATGGCGTCCGCGAGGAGGTCGAGGCCCTGATTTTCTATAGCTACTGTCTTTACGATGGGCGGGTCCCAGTTGTCGTCCCGCGACGCGAGCGACAAAAGCAGCTCCAGCTCTTTCTCCGTGGCGAAAACCCCGTCGCGGTCCGCCTTATTGATGACGAAGATGTCGCCGATCTCCATGATGCCGGCTTTGATCGCCTGAATGTCGTCGCCCATGCCGGGTACCAGAACGACGACCGACACATCCGCGGCTTTCACGATCTCGACTTCGTCCTGTCCGACGCCAACCGTTTCAACAATGATTTTCGCGTAACCGGCTGCGTCCAGAATTGCGACCGCATCGACTGTCGCGCGCGCCAGGCCGCCGAGATTACCGCGAGTGGCCATCGAACGTATGAAAACGCCGGGATCGAGACCGAGTGTCTGCATACGAATGCGATCGCCAAGAATCGCACCGCCGGAAAACGGGCTCGACGGATCGACCGCGACGATCCCGACGCGTTCGCCGCGTTGGCGATACAACATCGCGAGCTTATCGACAAGCGACGACTTCCCCGCGCCGGGCGCTCCGGTGATTCCGATCACGAGCCCGCCACGCGAGTGTTGATAAATCTCCTTCATCAACCGCGCCGCGCCTTCCGAGCCGTCTTCGATCTTCGAGATCGCACGCGCGACCGCCGCTGCGTCGCCGTTGCTGACGCGTTCACTCAGGTTGTTGCTGGAAGGAACCATGAATCTTCGTCTCGGCTTTGCCGCCTGAGTTGGCTTCGCGGCATAGCTCCGCCTTGCCCAGCCGATTAGATTTGTTTGAGGACCTCGCGCGCGATGATCAATCGCTGAATCTCAGAAGTGCCTTCGCCGATCGTGCATAGCTTGGAATCGCGCCAGTACTTCTCGGGCGGATAGTCTTTCGTGTAACCGTAACCGCCATGCACCTGTATCGCTTCTTCGCAAACGTTGACGCTGATCTCTGAAGCAAACAACTTCGCCATCGACGACTCCTTCGTCGTCTTCTTGCCGTGGTCCTTCATCCACGCCGCGCGATACATCAACAACCTCGCCGCATCGATCTGCGTCGCCATGTTCGCCAACTTGAACTGTATCGCCTGAAACTCCGAGATTGGCTTGCCAAACTGTTGCCGCTCCTGCGAATAGCGCACGGCAGACTCAAACGCGCCCTGCGCGATGCCGACGGCCAGTGCCGCGATCGAGATGCGGCCGCCATCGAGTATCTCCATCGCATTCACAAAACCCTGTCCTTCCTCGCCGAGCAGTTGACCCTCGGGGACGAAGCAGTCTTCGAACACGACGCTTGCGGTTTCGGACGCACGCAGTCCGAGTTTGTTTTCCTTCTTCGATGGTGAAAACCCCTGCATCCCTTTCTCGAAGATGAAGGCCGAAATCCCTTTGCTGCGTTTGCTCTTGTCAGTCACAGCCATCGCAACGCAGACGTCAGCGTGAATCGCGTGCGTGATGAAATTCTTCGAGCCATTAACCATCCAGCCGCCGTCTGACGGCACGGCCGTCGATTTGGTCCCGGACGCGTCAGAACCGGCGCTCGGTTCGGTCAATCCCCAGGCTCCCAGATACTGGCCCCGCGCAAGTGGTAGGAGATACTTCTGCCGTTGCTCTTCAGTGCCGTACTTATAAATGTGGTTCGAGCAGAGCGAATTGTGCGCCGCGACCGAGATGCCGACTGATCCATCGACGCGCGAGAGCTCCTCGATGATCGTTG
>DASTOZ010000128.1:0-13898 GCA_035762365.1 Pyrinomonadaceae bacterium
TTCTGAAGTAGACACACTCAAATAAGGTTGACAAGGACGCACTCAAGCTTTATATTGTCCGAGCGTTCAAGGGTGAGTGTCGTTGCTGGGGATCTCAAACCGTTCAGGCCCGCGGCAATCGCTTCCATTTTCCATGAACAGCGAGTCTGGAATGTTTTACTCAAGGAAGGTTTTTGGAGACTAAAAGATGAGCAAGATTATTGGAATTGACCTAGGAACAACCAACTCGGTCGTGGCGGTGATGGAAGGGGGCGAGCCAACCGTAATCACTAACTCCGAAGGTGGTCGCACCACCCCGTCGGTCGTGGCTTTCACCAAAGATGGAAGCCGCCTTGTTGGTCAGGTTGCCAAACGGCAGGCGGTAACCAATCCCGAAAATACTGTCTATTCAATCAAGCGATTTATGGGACGTCGCTATAACGAGGTTAGTGAAGAGATCAAACAGGTCCCCTATAAAGTCCAGGGCGCCGGAAACGGCGACGTGCGCATCTCCGCGGGCGGCAAGGAATGGAGCCCACCGGAGATCTCGGCCATCATCCTGCAAAAGATGAAACAGTCGGCGGAAGACTATCTTGGCCAGAAGGTCGAGAAGGCGGTGATCACCGTCCCCGCTTACTTCAACGACTCGCAACGTCAGGCCACCAAAGACGCGGGCAAGATCGCCGGTCTCGAAGTGATGCGTATCGTCAACGAGCCGACGGCGGCAGCGCTCGCCTACGGTCTCGACAAGAAGAAAGACGAAACGATCGCGGTGTTTGACTTCGGCGGCGGCACTTTCGACGTGTCGATTCTCGAAGTCGGCGAAGGCGTGGTGGAAGTGAAGTCGACCAACGGTGACACGCACCTCGGCGGTGACGACATCGACGAACGGCTGATCGAGTGGATCATCGAGGAGTTCAAGAAAGACCAGGGCATCGATCTCTCGGCCGACAAGATGGCCTTGCAGCGACTCAAGGAAGCTGCCGAGAAGGCAAAGATCGAGCTTTCGAGCACGATGGAAACAGAAGTGAACCTGCCGTTTATCACGGCGGACCAGTCAGGCCCGAAACATCTCGCGATGAAACTCACGCGTTCTCGTTTCGAGCAGTTGGTTGACCCGATTCTGTCGAAACTTCGCGGTCCAGTGGAGCTCGCGTTGAAAGACGCAGGACTCGACGCGAAGAAGATCGACGAAGTGGTCCTGGTCGGCGGTTCGACTCGTATTCCGAAGGTGCAGGAGATCGTGAAAGAGATGTTTGGCAAGGAGCCAAACAAGAGCGTGAACCCTGACGAAGTGGTGGCGATCGGCGCGGCCGTGCAGGCTGGCGTTCTCTCGGGCGAGAAGACCGACATTCTGTTGCTAGACGTCACGCCGCTCAGTCTTGGTATCGAAACGCTCGGTGGAGTTTTCACCAAGCTGATCGAACGCAACACGACGATCCCCACGCGCAAGTCGGAGATCTTTTCGACCGCATCCGACAACCAGACTTCGGTGGAAGTTCACGTCTTGCAGGGCGAACGGCCCATGGCCGCGGACAATCGCACGCTCGGTAAGTTTCATCTTGTCGGCATTCCGCCGGCGCCACGCGGCATGCCGCAGGTGGAAGTCACTTTCGACCTTGACGCCAACGGCATCGTGAACGTTTCGGCGAAAGACATGGGCACTGGTCGTGAACAGAAGATCACGATCACGGCTTCGTCGGGTCTGGCGAAGGAAGAGATCGACCGGATGATGAAGGACGCCGAGTCGCACTCCGCTGACGACGCGCGCAAGCGTGAAGAGATCGAAGCGCGCAATCGTCTGGATGGTCTCGTTTATCAGATGGAGAAGACGCTCTCCGAAAACCGCGACAAGGTTGGAGCGGTTGCGTCGGAAGTCGAGTCGGCCATCGAAGACGGCAAGAAGGCCTTAGCTGAAGGCGGCGTTGATCGACTCAACAACGCGTTCAATCAACTTCAGACTGCGTCGCACAAACTGGCGGAGGCGTTGTATCAACAAGCTCCAGCAGGAGGCGGTGCGCAATCGACTGGCGATCAGGCATCGGCGGCCGGTGCGTCGTCCTCGGGCGGCGGTTCGGCTGACGACAACGTGATCGACGCCGAGTACGTCGACGTTGACGAAAACAAATAACGCCGATTTGATCAATCGGTGTGCTTATGGAAAACGGGCGGAGACGGTAATTGCTCCGCCCTTTTTCAAGTGAAGCATGGCAAACAAGCAGGACTATTACGAGATACTCGGCATCAAGCGCGACGCCAAACCCGAAGAGATCAAGAAGGCTTACCGGCGTTTGGCGCGCAAGTATCACCCCGATGTGAATCCGGGTGACAAAGCTGCCGAGGAGCGCTTCAAGCTGATGTCTGAAGCGCACGACGTGTTGTCGGATCCGAAGAAGCGAAGCGTCTACGATCGCTTCGGACAGTATTCCGACAATCTCGCGGATGCGGCGGCGCGTGGCGCTGGTCCATCGGGCGGGCGCACGTCGCCGGGTTTCGACTTCACAGGGTTTGACTGGGGCGGCGCGAGTTCATCCGGGGCGGGGGGCGCCGGAAGCACCTTTCGCGACATCTTCGCGGACTTGTTCGGTGGCGGAGCAGCGAAAGAGAAGGAACCGCCGCGTCCACAGCCTCAACGAGGCGCTGACGTCGAAATGCCGTTGGCGCTCTCGTTTGAGGAAGCAATCAACGGTCTGACGACCAACATCACCGTGAATCGTTCCGAGCAGTGTTCGCGGTGCAATGGGGCGGGCGACATCGGTGGACCGGTTGTCGTTTGTCCGACGTGCAAGGGTTCGGGCCAGGTGCAACGCGCAGGCGGGCGTTTGCGTTTCGCGCAAGAGTGTTCGGACTGCGGCGGCACCGGACGTCGTCGCACACCGTGTTCGCTGTGCAAAGGCAAAGGCACGATGCCGAAGACGGAGACGGTGAAGGTGCGTATTCCGGCGGGTGTCGAGACTGGTTCGCGCGTGCGTATTCCCGGCAAAGGCGAGGGCGGAAGGATGGGTGCGCCGCCGGGCGATCTGCACATCATCACGAACGTTGGTCCACACAAGTACTTCACGCGCAAGGGCGACAACATTTATGTGACGGTGCCGATCACCGTTCCGGAAGCGGCGCTGGGTGCGAAGATTGAAGTGCCGACTGTCGAAGGAAAGACGCAGTTGCGGATTCCGCCGGGCACGCAATCGGGTCAGAAGTTTCGTTTGCGCGATCGCGGCGCGCCTTCGCTGCGAAATCCGGGTGCGAAGGGTCACCAGTTTGTCGAAGTGCAGGTGACGTTGCCGAAAGTGATTTCGGAAGAGACGAAGGAACTGTTGCGCGAGTATTCAAGGTTGAACTCGACGAACCCACGCGTTGAGATGGGGCTGGAGTAGATCTTTGTGCTTTGTGCTTTGTGCTTTGTGCTCTTTGGTAGCCCGTTACACATGCGAACAAAGTACAAAGCTCTAAGCACAAAGCTCGTGTTAACGAGCACAAAGCTCGTGTTGAGCGTATGACGCGGAAACCAAAAACATACACCATCAGTGCGGTGGCGGATCAGTATGGCATTCATCCGCAGACCTTGCGTTTGTATGAACGTGAAGGGCTGCTGAAGCCTTCGCGGTCCGAAGGGAACACAAGGCTTTACACCGATCCGGATCTCGAGCGGTTGGAGTTGATACTGTCGCTGACGCGCGACCTCGGCGTGAACCTCGCGGGCGTGGAGATCATTCTCAACATGCGCGAGAAGATGGATGCGATGCAGCACGAGTTTGAACGGTTCTTTCAGTACCTGCAGTCGCATGCCGAAGAGCTGACGAACTTCGATGTAGCGCCGGAGGGCAGTGACGCGCTGGTGCCACTCACGCGCGTCGCGGCACTGCGTCGTCGGACCACACGTTAGTTGATCTGTAAACTTCCTCAGTGTTAAAGTGCGCGGCGCTTTAACCTCACAACTCAGGAGTTTACAAAATGACCTCACGTCTCACGCTTTTCACGATACTTCTCTTCGTCTTTCAACCTGTTCACGCACAAGATCTGGATACGGTCACGATCGCTGGGCGGGTCATCGATCAAAACGGCGCTGTAATCCCCGGCGCTGAAATCAAAGCCAACACTCGAAGAGTCACAACGGACGATCAGGGTCGATATCGTTTGATCCAACTGGAACCGGGGATCTATTCAATTCGCGTTTCTTGTTTAGGGTTTGCGAGTCAGGAATTCACAGGGATCAGAACTACTTCGGGGCAGAGTTTGCAGTTGGATGTGACCTTGCTGCCGTCTACGGTCGTGGCTGAGCCGGTCGTGGTGACAACTGCGGAGACGCCGGTTGTCGACACGAAGCGAACGGTCGTTGGCGCGACGCTAACATCGCGGGAAACACAGTTGTTGCCGCTGGCGTCGCGTTCGGTGCTCGATCTGATCTTTACTTTGCCGGGCGTAACGGAAGAACCACTCTCGACGCGGGATCTCGCCGAAGATCGCAATGCGAATCATGCATCGACGCCTGAAGAGTCGGGTGTCTTCTCACTGGCGGGTGCGACCGCGTATTCGAACAACCTCACGATCGATGGTCTCGACAACAACGACGATCGCGCCGCGCGCGAACGTTTTCAACCGTCGCTCGAGGCGGTTGCTGAGGTGCAGGTGATCACAAACCAGTTCTCCGCCGAGTATGGGCGTGCGTCGGGCGGGCGTGTGAATCTGCGGACGCGCAGCGGCTCGCGTGAGTTTCATGGCAGCGGCCTTTATTTCGTTCGTGATGAAGCGCTCAACGCGAATACATTCAGCAACAACTCGCGGGGTCTGTCGCGCTTGCCGCTCCAGGAGCATGTAGCAACGTTTACGTTGGGTGGGCCAGTGCGCAACCAATCGGTGTTCTTCGCTTCGTATGAGTTCAGCAAAGTGCTCGATAGCGCGCTGATCGACACGATTGTACCCGTTCAGCAGAACCCACTGTTTCCTTTGCCGAGGCCGACGACGGTCGAACACGCGCGTGTCGAAGACGTCAACGAGACGGCACTCGCGGCGCAAGTCGCGCCATTCATCCAGCCGGTCAGCACGCCGCTGAAGAACACTAGCTTTATTGCGCGTGTGGATCATCCGTTCAACGCAATGCACAACGCTTCGTTTGTGTATCAAGGCGGCAGACTCTTGAACTTGCGGCAGTTTGGCGGCGGGAATCGTCTTGCCGAAGCGCTGCAAGGACGGCGGCGTAATTCTGACGCGATCTCAGTGTCAGACAATTACGTTTTCTCGGCTCGGCTCGTGAACCAGTTGCGGATGCAGTACTCGCGGCTTGCGCCGGCGTTCGAAGCGAAAGCGACGGCTCAGCCTGTTGTGCTCATCACGCTGAATGATCCGCTCGAGGCGGACGATCCGGAGAGACGCTCAGGAACGTTAGTGGCTGGATCATCGACGTCTGGCGGGAGCGATCGACATGAAGGTCGTTTCCAATTGCAAGACGTGCTGTCGTTCGTCACCGGAGATCACTCGCTGAAGTTCGGTACTGATTTTCACGACGTTCGTTCGACGTTCATCGATCTGTCCGACGTGACCGGTACTTACAACTTTGCGAGTGCGGGAGACTTCCTTGTCGGCCGGCCTTCGCGCTTCAGGCAGAATTTCCAGAGCCGATCGACGCAGACGAATCGTTACGTCAGTTTCTTTGTGCAGGATGAATGGCAGGCGTTGCCGCAAGTGCTTGTCAGTTATGGCGTGCGGTACGAGCGCGAGACGATCTTGCGCGATCGTAACAACTTTGGACCACGCTTTTCGGTGGCTTACAGTCCGCTCGCTTCTGGCCGGCTGGTGCTGCGATTTGGTAGCGGAATCTTTTTCAATCGCGCGTTGTTGAGGACGGTCGACGACTTCACGCTTGGTCAGCAGCAACTCTTCTTCGATACGAATCTGCTTCAGGATCCGTCGACCGGCAAACTGATGACTGCCGAGCAGCGACGGGCTTTTATTGCCGCTCATCTGCGCTTTCCGGAGATCGCGGATCTAAGAGAATTCGCAGTATCGAATACTGAGTTTGTGCGACGGCTCGATCCGCGGTTACGCATTCCGGAGAGTTATCAAGCGAATGCCGGTGTGGAGCGCGATCTTGGGCGTGGGTATTCGATCGAGGCGAATTTTAGTTTCACGCGCGGGATTCGTTTGTGGCGCGAGTTTAATGCGAATGCGCCGGTGTTGCCGGTCGGGTATGAGAGTTTTTCGCAGTTTCTGTCGTCGCGTGATTTTGCGAACTTCATGAATCCGGTGACGCGTGTTCGGCCGCTGCACAATACGTCGACGGCTGGTGAACTCGTGCGGTTTGTTTTTGGGGCCTCGGATCAGTCGGCTGTGACTCGTGCAGTCGAGTTTGGCGTGCCGGTTTCGATCGTCAATCTGGGACACCCATCTTCAACAACCGCGATCGACATTGCGCTTGCTGCGCTCAACGATCTTCGTCCCGATCCGTCGCGAGGCGAGATCGAACAGCTCATCTCCGCCGGGAATAGTTTCTATCGGGGACTCACAATTGAATTTCGAAAACAATCCAATTCCAGGTTTGGCTTTCGCGCGGGATATACGCTGTCGAGCTTGATTGACGACGGTGTGGTCAATACTTCCGACGCGCTCGTGCCGGGCGATTTTCGTGCTGAACGCGCGCGCAGCTTACTCGATCGACGTCATCGATTTGTCTTTTCAGGGACGTTCACTTTGCCTTCGTTTTTTGCACGATTGCAAGTGTCGCCGATCTTCCGTGTCGCGTCAGGCGCGCCTTTCAACATCTCGCTTGGCGGTGTCGATCGCAACCTCGACGACGTCTCAAACGATCGACCAAACTTCTCAGGCGACACGCGACTCCTTCGCTGGCGCAAACCCGGTCAACCCCTCGACCCTTCTGTGATCGAGTCGTTCACGATCCCGACGATCGGCCAACCGGGTAACCTTCCACGCAACGCCGGCATCGGCCCACCACTCTTCGTCTTCGATCTGAACGTCACGCGCGAATTCCGCCTCACCGATCGATTACGTCTTAGATCGGTGGTTGAATTCGACAACGTCCTGAATAAAACCGTCTTCAGCTTCGGTTCCGAATTCATCAACTTCAACGATTCGTTCCTCGTTGCACAACGCACGATGCGTCCACGTCAGATCCGGTTTGGATTGAGGATTCAGTTCTGAACGCAGATGAACACAGGTGAACACGGATTCAAGCATGGCGATATCACCCAGAAGGTCATCGGAGTACTCTACGAGGTCTACAACGACTTGGGTTACGGGTTCCTTGAGTCTGTTTCTCAAAAGGCTCTCGGGCCGGCTCTGCAAGCGGCCGGCCTGAGGGTCTGTGCACCGATCAAGATATCGGTTTGGTTTCGCGGCACGCAGGTGGGCTACTTCGAGGGTGATATGCTCGTGGAGAACTGTGTGCTACTTGAGCTGAAAGCGACAAGAGCGTTGGACAGCTCACACCAGGCCCAACTACTCAACTACTTGCGAGCCACCGAGGTTGAGGTCGGCTTATTACTTAACTTCGGGCCAAAACCAGAATTCAAGAGACTTCTTTTCGACAATCTTAGAAAAGCCAATCGTGGCAGGCTCTAACTGCTGAAGTCTTCTGCGATAGGGCTTGATCCGTTGTGATCCGTGTGTTTCTGTGGCCGATTTTCCTTGCATCGGGCCCGCGAACGTTCAATTCGTCTTTTCATCCATCGGTTCATCGTCGTTACCATCCAATTCCTTCTGATGAGGTTCGTACGAATGCGTTGCCTCGCAGGTTGCATGCCAGTACGACTCCTCAACTGTTAACGCGTGTTTCGCGCTCAAAACAGCTCAACTAATCTCACGAGGCGCACGATTTAGTGTCCTAAAGCCGCAAATGGCTTGTGGTAAACTCGCCCTCGATGTCGCTTACCGACTCACAAGCGGAGCATGTCAGCGAAGTCGAGGCGGCACTCCTCGACGCCGAGCTCTTCATGAAGTACCAGGCCGCGGACCGCGCCATCAAACGCCTCCGCACCGCCCTCGAGCTCAACGCCCGCTCCATCAAGCTCCGCGAACGCCTTCGCGAGATCTGCGCGTCGCAAAAGCAGGCCGAAGAAGCAGCCCGCCAATGCCTGGCCCTGGCCAGCCTCTACATCGAACGCGAAGACTTCGACACGGCCCACGACCGCCTTCTGGAAGCCAAACAACTCGATGACCGCATCAACATCGCTCGTGGTCTCGACGCAATCCGTCGTGCTCGCCGCCCGGACCTGAAACAGCCGCCCCCGGCGCCCGAACCACACTTCGAGCAAAAACACTTCACGCTGGCAGGTGACCTCAGCGCGATCAGCGTCTTCGACGCGATGCAGGTGATCGAGAATGCACGCCTGAATGGCGTGCTGACTCTCAACGGCGAAAACCATCAGGGACAGGTGATGTTCGGCGATGGCAGGATCGTGGACGCCGTGTGCGGCGGCAAGAGCGGCGAGCAGGGTTTTGAGCGCGTCGTGGAGATAACCAGCGGGACTTTCGAGTTTCAGAAGACTTCAGACCAGTACCCGGTCCGAATACAAGCCCTCAGCAACACGAACCTCATCCTCGACACTCTGCGCGTCCTAGACGAGAAAAAGCAGTAAGCATATCGACCTGTCGCTTGAACCCTCGAAGGACCTGTCGCGCGGATTCAATCAATCAGCACGCGCGTGTTCAGCGCCTCGGCCGTTTCGATTGCCGTGAGCAGGCGCAGAAACTGTGTGTAGTTTCGACTGCGCGTGGTGAGTCGCGCGATCTCTGACTGCGAGAGTTCGTTGCGCAGCAGCAGATCGAGCAGGTCGTAATAATCCGGAGTCGCTTCGAAAGGAAACTCGCGCGTGTAGGTCGTCGACGCACTGTCTTCCGATCGAAACCCCGCCAGCAGATCGAAAACATTGTCAGTCGTCAATCGCAACGCATCGCGCGTCAGCGCGATCGGCACGCGTAACTCAAAAAAGCGCAAACCTTCGTCAGTCACGACACGTCGCAATTCCTTCGTCGCTTCGCCATCAAACGGCGACTCAGGATCGACGAGTATGCGCAACAGTCGCGGCTGATCTTCTTTATCGAGCGTGTCGAGCGAAAGCTGCACGCGATCCGCCAGAAACTTCTCAAACTGCGCCTCGACCGGATAGTTGATACGCCCCAAACATCCGACCGACTCGCCCTCGCCCGCCGCCTCGAGCGGCAAACACGCCGGGCACTGAGCACAGATCGTCGTCGCCGTCTGCAAACGTTCGATCTCGTCGCTCGCCTTCTCAACCCACTGAAGTTTATCTACGGACGGCGCCGCCGCATCGCCGGTCGTCAATTTTGCGTGCAGGCTACTCAGGCGCCCCCACTGGCGGAGGTGCGGTTCGGAGTAGTTGGCGCGCAACGGGCAGTCGTATTGCACTGCGAATTCTAATGACATCTGACCGTGTATATCCCTGTTCTGTTCTAAATCTGTGTTACCAGATTATGGTAAGCTTTGGGCATTCCCGCAATTGAGTGCCGCATAGAAAGGTCATGTCATGGCAGTTAGTCAGGAACTTTTGGAAATACTCGCGTGTCCGGCCTGCAAAGCCAAAGTCGAGCTGAAGCCGGACGGAAATGCGTTGAAATGCGTCGAATGCAAGCGCGTTTATCCGATCCGCGACGACATTCCGGTGATGCTCATCGACGAAGCAACGATCGAAGAATGACTTTTTAGTTTGTGTTTAAAACAGAAACACTGCACGCCCCTGAAACCCCGGAACCTTTGTCGTCCGCCCGCTGGGACTGGTCGAAGGTGCGGAGGGTGTTGCTCGTCCGGCTGCGTTCGATCGGCGACACCGTGCTTGCGACGCCGTCGCTGTTTGCGTTGCGCCGGTTCCTGCCGGACGCAGAGATCGACATTCTGGTTGAAGACTGGGTCGCGCCATTGCTCGACGGTCATCCACACGCAGACAACGTCGTGGTACTCGAACGCGGCGGCATGATTTCGCGGGCGCGCGCGGCGCGGGAGATCCGCTCGAACGGTTACGACGTCGTCTACAACCTTCACGGCGGAACTACTGCGACCCTCCTGACGCGTGCAACCGGAGCGCGTTATCGCGTCGGACTCAAGACGTATCAGTACGCGCAACTGCACAATCACCAGGCGCCGTCGCCGTTGCTGCTCTGGGGTCAACAGAAGACTCACTCCGCCGAACAACAACTCGCGCTGCTTGGCTGGACCGGAGTTCCAGTGACCGATCGACCGCGAACACACCTGGCCGTTACGCCGGAAGCGGCGAGTGCGGTCAGCCAGCAACTCGCCGAAGAGGGACTCGAAGATCGACAAATCGCGCTGATCCACCCTGCCGCTGCTTTCGCCACCAAACAATGGGCCACCGAAAACTTCGCCCGCGTGGCTGAATCACTTGCCGAGCGTGGCTTTGCGCCTGTCGCGATCGCCGCTCCGAACGAACATCAGCTTCTGGAGTCGTTAATCAACGAGGCGTCGGTTCGCATCGTCTCGCTCGACTTGCCGCTTCCGGAGGTCGTCGCGCTGGCCGCGCGGTCGCAAGTCTTCGTTGGCAACGACAGTGGGATCGCGCATATCGCGAACGCCGTCGGCACGCCGTCGGTCGTGATTTTCGGGTCGTCAAACATCGCGCACTGGCGACCGTGGAACAAAGCGCCGTCGGAAGTGGTCCTAGAACAGATGCCGTGTCAGCCGTGTCATGGTTATTTTTGCGAGAAGTTTCCCCAGCCTGAGTGTATCCTGCGCGTTCCGGTCGAGCGGGTAGTCGCTGCAGTCGATAAAGTGCTGGCCCATGCTAACTAAAAACCGCGTTTCCGAAATCCTCCATGCGCTTCGCGACCGTAATGTCGTCGTGTTGGGCGACGTGATGCTCGACGAGTTTGTTTGGGGCGACGTGACGCGGATCTCGCCTGAGGCGCCGGTGCCCGTTGTCGACGTCCGACGCGAATCCATCCATCTCGGCGGCGCCGCGAATGTTCTCGCGAACTTGATCGCGCTCGGTGCGCGTGGCAGCGTCGTCGGCGTGATCGGAAATGACGACGCGGGCAAACGCCTGCGCAAGGGATTGCGTGAACTCGGCGCTGACGCCAACGACGATCTGATCGTCGACGATATGCGTCCGTCGACGATCAAGACGCGCATCATCGCGCACAGCCAGTTGGTGGTGCGCGCCGATCGCGAATCGCGCACGCCCGTGAATTCGCAGATCGAAGAGCAGATCGTGGCGCGTTTGAAGGAAGCGTTGAGCGGGGCGGATGCTTTCGTCGTTTCCGACTACGACAAAGGTGTCGTGACGCCGCGCATACTCGGCGAGATCCTGCCGTTTGCCTACGAGCGCGTTCCGGTTTTGATCGATCCGAAGCTGCGCAATTTCAACCATTACCGTCCCGCGACACTCGTGACCCCCAATCATCATGAAGCGCTGCGCATGAGCGACAGCGAAGACCATTCCGATGACGGTTCGCATCACGCAGCGAGTGTGATCCGGCAAAAGCTCGGTTGTGATGCGGTGCTGATCACGCGCGGCGATCGCGGCATGATGTTGCTCGAAGGCGACGGCGAACCGGTTTACGTCAAGACGGCGGCGCGCGAGGTTTACGATGTCACGGGCGCTGGTGATACTGTTATCGCCGCCCTGGCGGCAGCACTTGCAGCGGGCACGAGCATGCTCGAAGCGGCGACCCTTGCCAATCACGCCGCCGGAATCGTCGTCGGTAAAGTTGGCACTGCGACTGCCACGGCTGACGAGTTGATTGCTACTTTCGACTGATATTTGCAGTTTGACTGAACGCCGGAGGCGTTAGCGACCGGCAGCCCAGGGTTGCTTCAACCCTGGGTATAGACAACATGAATAGCAAACACTGAAAGTGTTCGGATTGGATTGAAACTCCTTCGGAGTTGAAGAGATTGGCGCGTTACTCAACCCATCAGGGTTGAGACAACCTTGGGCTCCCATTGGCTAACGCCTCCGGCGTTCAGAACTCTGTGGTCTCCCAACATGATAGGCAAGACTCTTCGCAACTATCGCATCACCGAAAAGGTCGGCGTGGGCGGACAGGGCACGGTCTATAAAGCCACCGACCTGAAACTCGGCCGCGCGGTTGTGATCAAAGTCATTCCTCCGGAGTTAAGCGCGAAAGAATCAAACCTGAAACGTTTCGAACGCGAAGCGCGTCTCGCCTCTTCATTGGACCATCCGAACATCTGCACGATTTACGATCTCGACGAAGTCGACGGCGTCCACTTCATCGCCATGCAGCACGTCGAAGGCAAGAATGTCCGGCAGCTCGTCGCCGGTCGTCCGTTAGAACTGCGGACCGCCCTGCTGATCGGTTTGCAGGTCGCGGACGCCCTCGCCACCGCACACAGTCGCGGCATCATTCATCGCGATATCAAGTCCGGCAACGTGATGGTCACGCCTTCAGGACAGGTGAAGGTGCTCGATTTCGGTCTCGCAAAACTACTCGACGACACCGAAGCCTCGACCAGCGGCATTCACCGCACTGAACTAACCGAGATCGGCATTCCGTACGGCACGGCAACCTACGCGGCGCCCGAACAAGCGCGCGGCGATCGTGTAGACAAACGCGCGGATATTTTTTCGCTCGGCGTTCTGCTTTACGAAATGCTCACCGGCACGTGGCCGTTTCGCGGCAAGACCACGATCGACGTGCGTCACGCCGTTCTCTACGATCCGCCGCGGCCGATCGCGGAGTTGCGCTCGACGCCACTTCCGCCCCGGCTGACGCAGATCATAGATCGCGCACTCGCGAAAGACCCCAAAGATCGTTTTCAAAACATGGACGACTTTCGTAACGAGTTGCGGCAAGTGTTGCAGGAGGTCGACGCCGGCGCGAGTGGTAACTATCAAAGCGTCACGCCAGAACCGCCGCGTCATCTCGCGGGCGCGAATCCAGTTTCGCGAGCCGTCCGTTGGCTGAAGTCGATCGGTCGCAGCGAGTCGCCCACTTCCACTCCAACGTCGGCAGCGGCTCACGAAACGCCGTTCACCACCGTAGCCGATCAGGAGAAGAAGAGTCTCGCGATACTCTGTTTCCGTAATTTGAGCAACGATCCCGCTTCGAGTTTTTACGAGTTCTCGCTGGCGGACGCAGTGATAACCGAGCTGGCGCGCATCCGTTCGTTGGTCGTCCGGCCATCGTCGGTGATCGCGCGGTATCAGGGCCAGACGAGAGATCCGCGGGAGATCGGGCAGGAATTGAACGTCGGCGCCGTGTTGACAGCCGGCTTCATTCACTCGGGCGAGCACTTCCGCGTCACCGCGCAACTGATCGACGTCGCGTCAGGCGAGTTGTTGTGGAGCGATCGCATTGACACCGGTGCATCGGACATCATCGTCCTTCAGGACACGATCGCGCAGCGCATCGTCGAGGGTTTGCGAGTCGAGCTCAGTCCGGCTGAACAAGACGGCATCGCCAAAGCTTCGACGCAGAACCCGGTCGCTTACGAGCAGTACCTGCGTGGCCGCGACCTGTTTGCTCGTTTCATCTTTCGCACCTTGTCGCGCGACGATTGCGACAGCGCCATCGAACACTTCGAACGCGCGATTCAACTCGATCCAAACTTCGCGCTGGCCCACGACGGTCTGGGCGCGTGCTACGTCAACCGCGTCTTCAAAGGGTTCGGCGGCGCCGAAGACTACGAACGCGCGGAGGTCGCTTTCAAGAAAGCACTCGCAATCGATCCGAACATCGTTGAAGCGCGCATGCTGATGGTGTTTGTTTACCTGTGGCGCGGCGAGAAGCAGAAAGCGCGCGACGAAGTGAACCGCGCGCGCAACGAAGCGCCAAACGAGCCGGTGGTCCATTTCGTGAAGGCGATGCTGCATCGACTCGACGGCGAGTATGGACGAGCGTTGCGCAGTTACGATCGATTGGTGCGACTCGATCCGGCGGCGCACGTCGTCGCGAGTTACAGCCGCGCGCTC
>DASTOZ010000129.1:0-3497 GCA_035762365.1 Pyrinomonadaceae bacterium
TCGCCAGCAACGTGATCGCAAACGCGGTGAACTGCTTTGAAACGGAGGCAACGTGGAAGACGGTTTGCGGCGTGATGGGAACGTTGTATTCGAGATTGGCGCTGCCGTAGCCGCGTTTGTAAACGACTGCGCCGTCTTTGACGATTGCAATTGCGGCGCCCGGCGACTCGGGTTTGTCCCAGGTCGCAAACAACTGGTCGACTTTTTTCGTCAGCGGATCGGCGCCGTCTTGCGCCGCAGCGGTCATAACGAGGGAAAAGCACAGAAACAAAAACGCCAGGAGGGATCGGGTTTTCATGGGGCACTAATAAACCGTCAGGCTGGCCGTTTGCAAGGTCCGTTACTGCTTTGCCGCGATTAGGTACAACCGGTTTGCGGTGGCGAGGTAGAGTGCGTCGCCGATCACAGCGGGACGCGCATATAGCGGGGCATCCATCTCGATCTGCGCCAGCACTTCCTTCCGGCGGCCGGCACGAAGAACTGTCATGAGGCCTCCCTCGTTGCCAACGTAGAGCCGCTCGCCCGCGATCAGGAGGCAGCCCCAAATCGCATCGTTGGTTTCATGCTTCCAAAGCTGCATGCCCGTTGAGGCGTCGAGACAATGAAGGGTTCCGCCAACGTCCCCGACGTAGAGCAGACCGTCTTTCACAATGGGCGTTGCCACGACGCGGGCCACTTCGCGCGAACTCCAGAGTAGCCCGCTTTGAGTAACGTCTCCTCGCCCGTTCGGATCGATCGCATAAACAAACGAGGGTGCGTTGCCGTGTCCGGGCGACTGGCCCATCGCAAGAAAGACGCGTTCGTCCGCGAAGACTGGTGAAGCGATGATGAAGTTGCGGGAAAGCACACCGGCCCGCGGAAGCCAGCGGGCGTCTTTCGGGTTGCCGTCGAATTTCCAGAGTTCCTCACCCGTCGCGGCATCGTACGAGCGCAGCCAACCGTCTCCGCCGCCGAAGAGCACCTGCATGCGCCCGTTGACGTTGGCTGCGACAGGACTCGACCAGGATCCGTGCAGCACTTTCTCGCCTGCCCCGATCGCGCGCCAGACCAATTCGCCCGTACGTTTGTTCACCGCGATCAAACTCGGGGCGCGCGGTGAAGGAACACGCGTGTGACCTTCATTCTGGCCGTTGGAGGTACTGACGAACAGCAGATCACCCAGCGACAACACTTCGCTGTTGCAGGCTTCATGTGGAAAAACACCTAAGGCGGGCATGTCCAGTTGCCAGACGATGTCGGCGGCCGCATTGTCCTTGATGACCTCTTCACGGTATGGCCCATTGTTCTCGCCATCGCTGAAACCTTTCGTGTCGAGACAACGAAGCTGACATTCAGCGGTCACGTAGTACAAACGATCGCCTTCAACGTAAGGAACACTCGTCGTCGAGGGTAACAAAAACTCCCTCAGTCCGCGCTCGACCCGCGGCGCCACGTCCTGCCAAAGGAACGCGCCGTCCGTCATGCGAAACGCCATGAGCACGCCTGAATCCTCGCGAAACGCGGGGTTCAGTTGGCGAGTATTGTCGGCGCCGACATAGACCACGTCTTCGGCGACCACGGGACTGCCATACACTTCGTTTCCCAACTCGACGCTCCAAACGATGTTGCGTCCAGTCGCTGTGTCCCAGTCAATCGGAGGATTGCCCGCTTGGGCCAGCGAGGTCTGAGGTTGGAGTGCGACCGACGGCGCCGACGCACGAGCAGGGACATCAGGTTTGCCAGACTCCATGCCTTCGATGCGATTCAACGCCCACTCAACCTGGTAACGCAGCACGGGATCGTTTGCCGCCGCTTTCAGTGCTTCCCGCGCTGCATGCGCCTTCGGCCCAATGCTTCCCAGCGCCTCCGCCGCGCAGATACGAACGTAAAGAAACTCATCCTTCAGCGCTTCGATCAACTGAGGCGCCGCCGAGTGCGCGGGTGGGCCAATGCCTGCGAGTGCTTCAGCCGCGGCCCAGCGCACGCCGGGCACCGGATCGCGCAACGCCGTGGCGAGATCCTTCGTCGCGACAGCCGCGCCTGGACCAATCGACGCCAACGCCTCCGCCGCGTAAATCCGGACGTGTGGTTCCTCATGCGAGAGAGCCGTAACCAGAGCGCGTACGGAAGGAGCGGCCCGGTTGTGCAAGGCGCCCAGCGCACGGGCGGCGTCGGCCGCGACCATCGAATCGTCGTCACGCAGCGCTCGTCTCAATGCGGGTTGAATCGATTCCGTATCGGGCACAAGGTCAATGAAGGCATCCGCAGCAAAGCGTCGAAAAGATACTTGCTGATGCCGAAGCAGTTCGACCAGGAGCGGAATGGCCGGTGGGCCGATGCGGCGGATGATCTCAAAAGTCTCCTCATGCAGCGCTTCGTTGTCAGTGTTGAGGAATCGTCTCAGCAAAGGCAGTGAACGTCGCGCGTCGTTGACGAGTGACGCTTGAGCACCTGCGCGAATCTTCGCGTCGTTGGACATCAAGCGATTTGCCCACTCGCGGATGGAGTGGCTTGAAAGATTCGACTTGCTTTGACCCGGCTGAGCGACGGAACGCGCGGGTTGAGCGAGTACCGTTACCGGCAGAGAACAAAGCACCGCGTAGAGGAACAAGTGTCGCATCGAGTGTTGAGATGACACTCGTGGTGGCAAGGGTTGATGTCAGACTGCGATGAGAACAGTCCAATGGTGGACAATCAGGCCGCGGCTGCGGAAGATTTGCTCACCCGCCGACAGTTGCGCGCTTTTCGATCTTTGCCCAGGTGTCGCGAAGGCCAATGGTTCGATTGAACACCAATTTCTGTCCCGAGTCGCGATCGACACAGTAATAACCAAGCCTTTCAAACTGGCACTTCGTTCCAGGCTCCGCGTTGCGCATGCTCGGTTCTATTTTGCAGTCTTGCAGCACCTGCAACGACTCCGGATTCAGGTTCGCGGTAAAATCCTGTCCCTCTTCGACCTCGTTCGGATCCTCCTTAAGAAACAGGTTGTCGTAAAGACGCACTTCTGCCGGTAACGCGTGCGCGGCTGAGACCCAGTGAATCGTTGACTTTACCTTTCGACCATCGGGCGTGTTGCCGCCGCGTGTAGCCGGATCGTAAGTGCACCGAAGTTCGACAATCCTCCCGCTGCTATCTTTAACCACTTCTTTGCACGTGATTAAGTACGCATAACGGAGACGCACCTCACGGCCCGGCGCAAGCCGGTAAAACTGCTTCGGCGGGTCTTCGCGAAAGTCCTCTTCTTCAATGAACAGCGTCTTCGAAAACGGAATCTTTCTGGATCCGGCAGAAGCGTCTTCGGGATTGTTGATAGCATCCATCTCTTCCACGAGATCGTCGGGATAGTTTTCAATCACTACGCGCAACGGCTTCTGCACACACATTACCCGCGGAACGATCTGATTCAAATGTTGCCGCAGAAAGTACTCGAGTTGCTGCAACTGAGTTATGCCGTTCGTCTTCGACACGCCAACACTCGCGATGAAGTTGCGGATCGCGATCGAGGTATAACCACGCCG
>DASTOZ010000130.1:0-9014 GCA_035762365.1 Pyrinomonadaceae bacterium
GCGTTGATCCTCGAGGCGCTTGGATTTAAGCCCGTGCTGGTTTACGAGAAGCGACGGCGGACGTGGTCGCTTGGGGGAACGGAGGTGGTGATTGACGAGCTTCCGTTCGGGTTGTTCATGGAGATTGAGGGTGACGAGCGAGATATTGATCAGGCCGAGCAGACGCTCGGGATCGATGGTCTACCCGCCGAACGCGAGACTTATCCGTCCCTCACCGAGAAGCATGGCCGGCGCGCGGGTGATGTGATTGAGGCGCGGTTTCGCTGACGTTCAAATTCAAGGGCCGGAAATTGTCGATTCTGCGCTCACAATTTTCGTCACTTCTTCTTAGTTCCTTCGTGTTTTTCCACAAAACAGGTGGTTGATGAAGGGCACAGGTCTTGAACATCGATCCGATCGATGTTCTTGATACTCCCACTTCTCCTCTTTGCGGCGCTTGCGATGATCATCCATGAGTTGGGGCATCTTGCCACTGCTCGCTGGTGCCGTGTGCCCGCGTCGGAGCTCGGATTGGGGATGGGGCCAAGACTGTTTGGGTTTCGCGCCGGTAGCATTCGGCTAACGTTTCGCGCGCTGCCCATCGGATCGTTTGTAATGCTCGACGGGACGGTGTTGAAGGAACGATCGGTCCGGGCGCAGCTCCTGGTCCACCTTGGCGGCGTGATCTTCAACTTGATCGCCGGACTCATGACGTACGGGACGATGTTTGGCTGGTTGAACCTGCTGCTCGCTGCCGGAAATATTCTGCCGCTTTATCAGCATGATGGCTGGAAGTGCGGCGTCACGATCATGCGTGCGCTCATGCAGCGCAAGAGTCAACCTGCGGAACGGGCGTTTACGTTCTCGGGCGGATTTGTAAGCCTTGTGATTGCGTGGGTCGTGGTTCGGATGTTTGTGTAAGAGTTTCGATCCGTGTGCCCCGGTGGTTCCAGAGACACACGGATCTTTGTGTGTTTACCTATTTCGTTTTGAAGTACGCATCGATGTGCGAACCATCGAGCGCCGTCATCCGAACCTGGTAGCACTTGTTCGGTGCTTTCGGTGTCTGCCAGTTTTGAATGAACTGCGCGCCCGTAGTGTCATACCGAAGAGTAGTGTTTCCTGTGTTAGTGACGTAATCCACGAGGACGTCGAGGCCGGAGCTGGCATTGCATGGTATGTCGGCTACTTGAATTGTCCCGAACATGACGTCGGAGACATTCTTCCTCTCAGTCAATGGTCCGATTGGACCGGCGTAAATGTTGAACTTGAGCGGAACAGTCGATCCACCTTTTATTGTGTTCCAGATGAACATCGTTGATGTGTTCATGTCCACCGGTTGGTAGAAGCCGGTAATGGTCCATGCACCGATTGTCAAGGTCCCATTCACGAACGTTATTGCGTAATTCGTGCTCGTCAAGCCGCTCGGAATGATTGTGTACGTTCCTGACGGCGTGCTGCTGTTGTAGGGGACGACGACGTTCGAAGCGTTCTTGATGGTGAAGATCAAGCTACCACCCAGATTTCCGACACCTTCACCGGGAACAAAAGCGTTGTAGCTCGCTGTCAGTGACGGGAGCGGATCGCCAAACAGGAAGCTCTTGTTATCGGCTGTGATAGTCAAAGGCTTGGCTGTGATGTGACCCGGACCGCTGGCGCTGGTCGGGAGGTTGTAGTTGTTCGGGTTCGCTCCGCCGGTCGGGGTGAAGTCGCTGGCGGCTAACGTTGTGCTCACTAAGTTCGCAGCCGCGACGTTTGGACTGTTGTACGTGCCGGTGGTCTTGGTCACGGTGAAGTTCTGACCAGCAACCAGGTTGGCGAGGGAGAAATTACCCGGCGCCAGTGTCGCATCAGCGTTGCCATCGTACACCTTTGTCGGGTCGTTGATGATCGACGCCGTGAGTGTCCGCTTGTCGATCGAGAAGGTCTCGGAGTCTGAACTGCCGTTGTGGTTGGCATCACCGGCGAAGGTGAAACTGGCGGAGGCGGTGTTGACTCCGGCGTTGACGTTGTTCGTGTAGTTAGCGCTCGGCACCGCGGTCGCGGCTACGAGAACCGGATTACCCGCTTCATTACCCGTGACCGTGTAGGTGCAGGGCTCGATGGCTGAACCGGTATAGACCGAACCCGCCGCACAGGTGATCGTGGTGGTTGAACCAGCATTGTTGATTGTCAGCGAGCCTGTGCCGCTGCTGCTGTTGAATCCAGCGCCGGGCGTATACGAAGCTTCGATCGTGTACGGTCCCGCGGCGGTGCCCGGCGGCAGTGTATAACTCACGCTCGCGGCTCCCGCTACGATCGTGTTGTCGGTGGTCGCAACGCCGATAGTGGTCGCGCCTTGTTTCACGGTGAAAGTAACAGATCCGTTGTTAACTGCCGGGCCACTGGCGGGCGTGACGGTTGCGTTAAGAGTTACCGACGAATCGCCAAAGGTGGCAGTAGCGTTAGCGACAGTTGTTGTCGTGTTGACAGTTGCGGCATTGACGATCAGCGCTACCGTGTTACTGGGAGTTGCTCCAGGTCCCTGACAACCGGCACCCGAGTTGGTTCCAGTCACCTGGAACGTGTAAGTTCCGGCAGGAGTTGAAGCACTCGTCGTCACACTCAGCGTCGAAGTGATGTTTGCTCCGGTTGTGGAAGTTGGGTTGCTGCCGAAGACAGCGGCCGCTCCTGCAGGCAGCGCCGTCGTACCGAGAGTGACCGTACACGCTCCCGTGCTGCCACCAACCGTCACTGTCACGTTTCCATAATTCGCCGTTGCACCTTGCAATACGGTCGCACTCGTCGGCGCTGCGACCGCGATGGTCTGCGGGTTCGCATCTGTAAACGTCGTCTGCGCGGTCAATCCCGACGTCAATCCGCGGGCGCCCACGATGAACTTCATGTCGATATCGTAGTTCATCACCAAGTAGTCGCCAGTGAAGTTGCCACTCGCATCAGCAGTGACATCGAGGCCTCTTTCTTGCGGCGTGTGGGGATCTTCGTGGATCTTCAGTCTTACAGTCTCACCGGGTTGGAAACCGCGACCACTGATATGTGCCGTCTCTCCCGGCGAGTAATCAAGCTTGTCAGTTGAAAGCTGGGCGTTTGAACTATTGAATACTTCGGTGGAGCTGAGCACAGTTCCGCCGCTGTTCACACCGCCGACTACAAGCGCTGCGCCCGAGGTCTCGTTAATCGTATGGCTCGATCGGTCGAAGATCGGATCAGACTGGCCGTTATGAAACAGCGCTGCCCTTGTTTGCGAAATCTGAATCTGTCCCGGCAATCCGGCGCACGTGTCACCCTCAGGAAGCACGTGGGCATAAGCACCGAATGTGGCGATCGATGGATCGTAGATTTCCATCGATCCGTCGTTGCTGCCGCCGATGATCTGAACTTTACCGTCGAATAAAACGCGCAGAAGTGCACGCGCACGCGCCACCTTCAAGCTGCCATCGACTGCCGTAAAGCCTCCGTTACTGAAAATTTCGCCGGAAGACAGATTGCCACTCGCGTCACGTCCACCAACGATCAAAACCCGCCCGTCCTGCATCACCGCCGCTGAGTGCATAGAACGCGCTGTGCCGAGGGCGCCCGTTGCAGTGGAACCGCTCAATGACGCATCAATGATCTCAGCAGTTCCATTTGCGTCGCCGCCGGCGATCAAAATGCGGCCATCACCCAAAAGCGTCGCGCTGTGACCCGCACGGGCGACACCCAAGGACGGGCCACTCGCAAATGTTCCAGTAGCAGAATCGAAAAGTTCCGTGGTCGCGAGTGATCCTGAACCATTGCGACCACCGGTAATCAACACGCGTCCGTCGGCGAGTAACGTCGCAGCATGGTCCACTCGTGCCGCGCCCATGTTGCCCGCCGCGGAGAACGCGCCGTCAGCCGGATCGAATACTTCAGTCCCATTGAGCGCGCCAGTGGAGTTCTCACCACCGGCAATCAACACGCGGCCGTCTTGCAAACGCGTCGCGGTGTGCCCTCGTCGCTCTGTCGCCATACTCGACGCCGCGGTGCTTTCCGGATCAAGCGCCTGCGCAGCCGGCGCAACATTGACGCCGATCATCGCTGCTGCCTTCACGAGCAACGCCTGTCCGAAAGTGCCGGCCGACGAAGATCTGGCGCCAAGCGCCATCGCGCTGACGGCTATCGCCAGAATCAGAACGACCAGGCGCACGGGTTGAGTTTTAGACAAAAGGGTACGGAAGCGAGAGGATGCGCTATCGGGGGCAAACATTTTTAATTGAGCTCCTAAAGAAAAAAGAGGTGAACTACCTGACACTGGCCGTCCAAGCAAAGCGGCCAAACCCCGCACGGGAGGACCACTGACTCACAGGAGTGGACAATTGTGCAACCGAACACTTTGCAAGGACCGGACCAATCTTTTGAACTTCAGCAGAAACGATAAAGGCGGGTTGGCGTGAGACTTACAGGATCACAGTTTGACACGGACAAACGCACAGACTGCTCGCCAGCGCACATGTGTTGCATATCAAGGTGTTAATTCAGGGGGCGCCGGCCGCAAAACGACCGGCACCCTTTGCGAGGTACTCAGGAGTCAGAACCCGCGTCTCCGATGGTGCGTTCGCGACCCGCACCACCGGAGAACACAGATCGTCTTTCGGTCTCCACTAGCGACTCACAGAATTACCAAAGCAAACATGGAATACAGCGCAATGATCAGGCGAGCGACGAGTGGTGCACTCTCCGATCTCGCTTTCTGCGCGACGTCCACAGTCCTCGACGCGTCGGCAGCGGGCGCCGAAGCAACCGCTCCTTCCGTGTAGCAAACCACGAACGTATCGGTGTTGCTCGGACAACTCGTCGTCGAGCTGTCGGTGACGCTAACCGTGTACGTGCCTGGCCCTGTCAGCGTCAGGTCGGCGGAGTTAGTTCCCACTGCGACGTTGTTCTTCTTCCAGGTGAAAGTGTACGGCGCAGTGCCGCCGGTTACTGTTGCGTGCAGGTGCGCGGTGTCGAGACACGCATCTTCCAGACTGATCGACACAGTCGGGTTTGGATTGATCGTGATCGTCATCGTATCCACGGCCGCGCCGCAGGATCCGGGAGGATCGTTAGTTGTAAGAGTTAATGTTACCGATCCGTTGGCGATTTCGGTCGCCGACGGAGTGTAAGTAGCGTTCAAGGTGTTCGCATTCGGACTGAATGTGCCTGTGCCACCACTCCACGTTCCACTCAGTGCGGAACCACTGATGCTTCCGTTCAAGGTGACACTCGGATTGCCTGCGCAAACCTCCTGGTCGGCGCCGGCGTTAGCATTCGCCTTTGGCGACACCGTCAGCAGTATATCGTCGACTGCGTCCGCGCATGATGTACCGGTGACGGTTAGTACAGCCTTGACCGTGCCCGTGCCATTCAGGGTGATTACCGGATCTTCGTCACCTGTGTTGACGATGGTCGCGGTTGTCGTGCTGCCGGTCGGGTCGATGGTCCAGGTGCGTGTTCCGCCTGTCGGAACAGTTGACGAAGCGTTCATCTGGAATGCGAAGCCGGAAGTCTCGCACTGTTCTTGATCGGCTCCGGCAGCCGCGGCAGGCGGTTGGTGAACGCGTACAGTAGCGTTGCATTCGCTCGACCCGCCGGCGTTCGAAGCGATGAGCTTGATTGTGTACTCTCCGGCGCCGCTAGTCGTGACGTTGGCCGAGATCGTCCCGTCTGATGGATCCGTGTCAGAACTGCTGATGAAGGCGCTGCCTCCATTGTTTACGATTTGAAACGAATACGTCAGGGCTGCGTTAGCTGTACCCTGCAAAGCGTGAGTAGTGATTGCCGGAAGGTCGCAGACGTCGATGTTGTCATTGGTGAGCGAGCACTCCGGGGGCGCTTCCACGGCCGCTGCCGAGAGCGACCGATCCTGATTACCACCACTGCCATTCAACGAGATCAGACGCGTGTGGTATGGCGAACCGCTGATTCCGCTGGCTGAATTACCAGTGCCCCAGTCGATGGCTCGGGCGATGTGACCGCCCCATGCCATCACGACCGTCGAATTCGTGGCGTTAAAGTTTATGGTGACGCGCGTTGACGCTTGTGCCAGCGACAGGTCGCCCTGCGGTGCGCCGTACGTCATGTTCGTGATCGTGCCGTTGTACACGGTCATGCGTCGCTGCGCGAGTGCGAGCGCGAGAAAAATGTTTTGCGGGAAGTTTGCTATCGGAGAATTCACACCCGTCGGTGTGGGGAGGTCGAACGTTGTGAAGCTTGCGGGGTTACAACCCGGTACTACGTCTTCGGGATGTGCTGCCGCGCCGCACGGCTGAACGCTTTCGTTGATTCGTTGATAATGCGTAATGAAGTCAATCGCGTTCCGATCGCTATGCTTGACGTCCCACTCGATTACTACTGTATTTGCTCCTAACGGAAGATCTTTCATGACCAATCGATAAGGAATAGATTGACCCTCCTGGTAGTGTGCGTTCGAGGCGCCGGCGTTTCCGTTGACCCAGTCCGCGGGGTCAATGCATGAGTTAGGCGCCGTATCGTCGCAACCCACGCCGCCGTTGCGGACCTGATCGAGATTTGCGGAGGGTGGCTTGAAAGGAACCATCGTCGTATTTACGGCATTAGCGACAGGAGCAGCCTCTGGGCGGGTTGCTTTGTCTGATCGGGATCGCAGTGATGCCGATCCGGTAAGACTCCAGATCAACAGAGAAAGGACACCTGCGGTCAACAGGATGTTCCTCATTCGAACTCTGGAGAGGGAGAGTCTGGTTTGTGTCTTTCGGTTCATAAATCGTACTCCTTGTTGGAAGGACCAGCTTCTCCGGTGTAAGACCATGGCACCGGGTCGCCGGTTTACATGAGGTCTTTATGCAGTCTTCGGACTGAAGGTCTGCACAGTAATGTTTCAAGCAGGGGCTGGTTGAAACGTGAAGATTTGGGCTGGAATCTCGTGCGTTTCAAAAGCTCGACACACGGTAAAGAGAGGATGGGTCTGCGCTTGCAGATCGACTTACCTTGGACCGGATTCTAGGGACGGCAAAAAATGGCTACAACGAGGAAACGTGCCGATTTTTGAGGGCAGGATTATCGAATTTTTTAACCGTGGGTGAGTAGCACGTCTCTGCCACGGCTCTTCAGTAGAAACACCGATGGTACGAACAATCAGATCATCAGAGCGAAACGAAGAACATAAAAAAAGGGGAGCCCGGACGGCGCCGAGCTCCCTTTGGAAGCACCGGTCGGGTTGGACTCGCGGGTGCTGTCCTCTCATTTCCAGCACCCGAAAGAACCTGCGGTTACTTCCCGGCACAAGATCTCACGTCCTCACGCTCGCACCGTGCGCGTGCGAGGTGATTCAATGAGACCCTGCACCACCTGAGCCACTTGTGACAGAGGCTTCGGTTTTCTTAAGAATGCATCCGCTCCCGCCCGCCGGGCTTCTTCTTCAACTTCAGCAGAACCGTATGACGTGAGCACTACGATCCGAGTCTCGGGATTTTTCTTATGGACCAATCTGATGATTTCAAGACCATCAGGATGCCGCGCCAGGCCGAGCCGCAGATCCTGGATGATCACCTTGTACTCAGTGGCCTTTATCAATCCCTCCGCTTCTTCCATCTCGCGCGCCGTGTCGACTTTGAATCCGTGCTGCGAGAAGTATTCGCTCATCGAAAAACAGATCGACTCTTCGTCGTCAACAACAAGCAAACTTCTCGCACCATCTGCGCCAACCGATGCGCTGTCGCGGCCGCGCAAAAGTGCTCTTAGCCGGCCGGACACTCTTTTCAACGTTCCAATCGCGATCATGAGGCATTCGTCGGGCGATTTCGGCCGACGCCATTTCAACGTATTTGTAAAACGCGAACACACAGATGGTGTTCAGCTGACCCATGCCTGGCTCGCACGTTAATACCCCGATTTGTTTTGGCCTAAGCGGAGATTAGGTTTTGAATCTTCTCCGTAGGCCCGCGGCCAGTCCGACGAGGCCACTCCCCAGCAGCAGCATGCTTGCAGGTTCAGGCACCTGCGTGTCTGCCGCAAATCCGGTTGGGTTTCCATTCGTTGGTGCAATGTGGATCGCGAAATGGGCTCCTGTTTCATTCGCTTCAAAGAGATCGCTTGCAGACGAGAATCCGCCAGTGCGACTGACTGTGAAGCTGAAACTACTGATCGCGTTCGCGGCATTGCAGCAGCTCAGCGTGACGTCGAAGTTTCCAAAACCATCCATTTGCCCGCCACCGAGATTCGCTGTAAGCGGCGAAGTCAGGTTCGTCACACTCAATCCAGCGGTACTGCCTACAATGTTGAATCCGAAAATCCCGTTGTTTCCGTTCCCGTCGCCGAATGCTTCAAAGCCCGGAAACATTGTTACCGTTACGTCAATGTTGCTCCCGTTCAGAACGTAAGTGACCGTGGCGTATGGGCCAGGGGTACCACTCAATCCTGCGTTCGGGGTGTTGAGCACTACCTGGTCTGCACTCGCTACGATTGCCGAACCAAGGGCGACCACCGCAAACATGGCGAGTGAGATCGCGAATTTGCGAAGACTTGATACTGAGAACATACTCCCCTCCTTACTGATTCGAAGACGTGGGGGCCCGCGAAGCTAGACCATCTTCGCAGCCGGCTTCATAGGTTAATGGCCGGTGGATTGGTCGGAGAAGCACTGCGTGGCAGGCGTCAAACCATCCAGCTTCTGAGACACATGGCCCACACGTCTGGGCCACGTGTGGACCACTCGTAGGGAGGCTGAAAACTTATACCAAGGGGGCAAACACCTGGTCCTAAACTATTCAGCCTCCAGTTGGCACCAGGACGCCGCGGCGGAGCAACCGCCATCCCGTGCCCGCTACCTTGCACTCTGGTCTTAACCCCGGCCGTTCCCGACATTCAAAGCCGCAACCAAGGTTTTCGACAGTTGGATTATCAAGTTGTTACAAAATCGTGACAACGGAGGTCCTTGCCCATTTATCTGGCAGGAATTAACGGTTTTTAAGGCGGGGTGTATGGCAGGATCCTGCCACAGACTTAATTGCTGCTATTTCTTCAGTTAACCGCGTATTTGCGGCTGAAAACCGGAG
>DASTOZ010000131.1:0-5884 GCA_035762365.1 Pyrinomonadaceae bacterium
CGGCGCCGATCAATGGCAGCGGATCGTTACCCGTGCTCAGGCTCATGCCCGCGTCCGTGTAAACCGCAATCTGTTCGAATGAAGTGCTCTGTGCCTTCCAATCGAGATAATTCGCGGGCGACACTGAAAACTTGTCGAGGCCGGGAAAGCTTTGCTGAGGCGGCGTATGCCAGACATGAACGATCTGCTCCGATTCGGGATAGGGTAAGGGCCGAAGCAATAGACCGTTGACGACACTGAATATCGCAGTGTTGGCGCCGATGCCGAGTGCGAGCGACAGCACTGTGACTACTGTGAAAACTGGACTATGGACCAGCGACCGCGCGCCTGTTCGAACGTCGCGCCAAACGGTTTCTATAAAGCGACCCATCCTAATCTCCCTCACTCTTTCTTCAACTTGCTGGACGCCGCCAACCTCGAGCAGCGCGTTACGCCGAGCCTCACGAGGCGACTGGCCTTGCCTGAGTTTCGCTTCCGTCAGCATGTCCAGGTAAGCCTGGATCTCTTCGCTGCACTCCTGGTCCACCGTGTCCTTGTGGAACAGGTTGCGCCAGAGGCTGGTCAGGCGAGGAATGAACGGCACGACTGCGTCTCCTCATGTGGCCTTTAGGGCGGTGGTGATTGCCAGGGAAATGCGCTGCCAGTCCTGCGTTTCTGCATCAAGCTGACGCCTGCCGGCTGCGGTCAGGCGATAGTATTTTGCGCGACGATTGTTCTCTGACTCGCCCCAGGACGACTGGAGCCAGCCCGCCTCTTCCATGCGGTGTAACGCCGGGAAGAGCGAACCGGGTTTTACGTTGAAAGTTCCGTTTGTGATCTGTGCGATGCGATTTGAAACGCCCAGCCCATGCAGCGGGCCCAGAGCCAGCGATTTCAGCACCAGAAGGTCGAGCGTACCCTGCAACAGGTCAACTTGCCTCTTTGCCATTTCCCTCTCCTATAGACATTCTGTAGATGGTAGATAAACGTTTTCATATAGAATGTCAATACGAGCATTTGATGAAACCATCTCGAAAATGCCGCCGTACTATTCTCGACTAGAGAAGATCACGCTCCGCGAATTCCGATTTCTGAATTCTCAAACAACTTGTTGAAGAGACTGCGAGGACCGCGACAATGATCCGAACATTTGTTCTGTTACTACCAACCGTTCCCGCTGCAATGGCCCAGGACACCTTTCACGGTGATGCAGCTCGCAGCGGAGTGTATTCATCAACCGGGCCACTGAAACTAAATGGAACGAAGTGGACCTTTAAAACTGATGGACCAATCATCGGATCTCCAGCGATCGCCGACGGCGTGGTCTATTTTGGCGGCTTCGACGGAATTCTTTACGCCGTCGATGTTCAAACAGGCACAGTGAAGGCGTGGTCTACTTCGGTAGTACCGATGGATCGTTGTACGCGGTTCAGTGAAGCACATTTAAAAGCTGGCGGTTGCGCGGGACCGGTCCGGCATTGCGATTTGCTCCTCGAGCGGATGAACGCAGTTGTCACAGTTTCCGCAGCGCTTATCTTGCATCTCTTCCCCAAAGTAATCGTGTAAGCGCTGCCACCGGCACGTCGCACTCTGCCCGTACTGCATCATTCGCTCCAGTTTCTCTTTGTCTTTATCAACCTTTTCCTCCGACAAGCGCGAGAGCTCTTCAAGTTCGCCTCGCGCAACGTCAACTGCCAACAATCGAAACTGGCTGCCGCGCAGCTCCTTGAGGATCTTCATTTCCTTCAATAGCGACAGCACGACGCGCACCTTTTTGGCGCTCACCGTGTTTGCATGTTCCTGCACGACAGAAAGCGCCATCGGAGTCTCACCTGCTTTGAGCGCTTGTAATGCTTGATATACGCCCAGAACGTCGTCGAACTTCGGATGTTTGCCACCAAGAAAAAACTGCTGAGTGCGCCGATCCGCGAGTTGATAAAACAGACTGCACTTCGCCGGTTCACCATCACGGCCGGCCCGTCCCGCCTCCTGGTAGTACGCTTCGAGCGAGCCCGGCATCTGATAATGGACCACAAAACGAATATCCGGTTTGTCGATGCCCATGCCAAAAGCGTTCGTCGCCACGATCGCTTTCAGATCGCCGTTCATGAACGCATCCTGATTCTGCTTACGGTCGCTTGCTTTCATGCGTCCGTGGTACTTCTCGATTTTGTAATCGAACGCTTTGAGCCAGTCCGTCAACTGTTCGACCGTTTTGACAGTCGCAGCATAGATGATGCCGACGCCGTCGTGTTCGTTCAGTATTCGAATAAGCTCCTCGTGCTTCTCACGCTCATTTGTAACTCGCTTAACTTCAAAATGAATGTTGGGTCGATAGATGCCTGTCTTCACTACCTGGAGCTTTCCGAGATCGAGTTGCTTCTCAATGTCGGCAGAGACTTCGGCCGTCGCGGTGGCAGTTAAAGCGAGTACCGGTGGTGAACCGAGCGTCTTGATCGCGGCGCCAAGCGATAAATATGCGGGACGAAAATCGTGACCCCATTCCGAAATGCAGTGAGCTTCGTCAATCACGACGAAGTTGATATCTCGCTTTCGCAACTCGCCGAGGAATTCCTGAGTTGTGAAACGCTCCGGAGTAACAAAGATGAAATCGTTCTTGTCAGCTTTTATCTGTTCGAGGTTCTCCTCATGCTCCTCCGCGGTCAGCGAGCTATTCAACTGCGAGGCTTCGAGGCCCGCTTCTTCCAACTTGTCCACCTGATCTTTCATCAGTGAGATCAGCGGCGACACGACTACGGTCGTGCCGGGCAGGTGCAGAGAAGGTAGTTGATAGCAGAGCGACTTCCCTGCTCCGGTCGGCATGATGGCGAGCGTATTGTTTCCCTCGAGCACAGAGCGAATGACTTCTGCCTGGCCAGGACGGAGTTGGCCGAGGCCGAACGTTTCTCGAAGCGTTCGTCTCATCCGGGTAAGTTCGCGCGTGACTTTTGGAACAAGAGCGCTCATAGGGTTTCGCACACGCAGTTAGAAGTCTAATTTCAGTTTTGCCCTCGACGGCATGCATTCGTTTGGAACACCTCTGCAAAGGGCGAGCGTTGTACGGCAAGACGAGTGCCAACTTCGACTTCAACGCGATCCAACCTCGCCAGGCGAATGAGCGGTCTTTAGCGTTCCCCGAATGTTCAAGAACGCCAGGCATACTTGCAAGAATATGAGTGCATATGCGCGATCGTGCAGTCCCCATGCAATCCAAAGCAGATTACTCAGCAGGAATAACCAGAATCCCCAATTCCTTTTGAACTTTCTCTGAGAAGCAACCAACCAGGCCGCGATAACTGTGACTAACATCGCTGGCCACTGAATAGCGTCTAACCAATCCATCACTCGACCCCACAACCTTTCCGGGAAACAACTTCCTCCGCTTCCAAACGATCTTCCCAGACGTGGCAACTCCAAACATCAGGCATCCGAATTGCTACGACTTCAAATCGATCGAACGCTTTAAGCGCGGGCGAACAAACTAACACGGGGGTCGCAATGAAACGTTTGAGCATTTTCACACTACTTCTTCTCCTCTCGTCGGGATGCGTCGTCGTAGGAGGTTATAGTAGCGGGCGGGGATGGTTTATCTGGCCGGGGACCTTTGTCATTCTGCTGGTTGTTGCCGTTCTGTTTTTGCTTTTCAGGCGACGCTGAAGCGTTCTGTTGTTCAGCCTCGTCCTCATGACAAACGATGCCGACTGAGTTTCACGACGTTGTTTCAGAACTGAGATACGATTGCATCGTTGTCGGCGCCGGACCAGCGGGCCTTTCCGCATCGCTCTTCCTTGCTCGCTACCGCCGTCGCACACTTACGTTTCACCACAACAGTCCGCGCAACGAATACGCCCACGGTGTGCATGGTTTTCTCGGCCATCACGGCATCTCCCCTGCTGAACTCCTGGCGCGCGGACGCGATGAAGTAACGAGTCATGGCGGACTGATTGTCGAAGGTTGCGTTACGCGAATTGAGCAACTCGCAACGGACCATTTCCGTGTCTACGCCGGCGACGGCGATCGAGAAACGCGCACATTCGATGCTCGACGTGTGTTGCTGGCAACCGGACTCCGCGATGTGACACCCGACTGCCCGGGCTTTCGCGACTTCTATGGCGTAACCGTCCATCACTGCCCGGACTGCGATGGATACGAATGCATCGATAAGCGAATCGCCGTGCTTGGAAGCGGTACGAAGACTGTTAGTTTCGCTTTGAGCCTGCTGACGTGGACCAACAAGATCACATTAATCAACGAGGACAAGCGTAGTCTTAGTGCGCACGATCGTGCCAAACTCGCCGCCTTCGATATCAGCGTGCGAGATCAAACGATCGAGGCGTTGGACGGAGACTTGCAGTCAAAGCAATTACGACGAGTATTGTTCACTGACGGCGACTCGTTGGAATGCGACGCGCTTTTCTTCAATCTTGGAACCGAACTCGCCAGCGATCTGCACGAAATGCTCGGCTGCAAGATCGATGACGATTGCGGGTTAGTGTGGGTTGATCGGACGCGACAAACGAGTGTCGAGGGTGTTTATGCGGCTGGCGACATCACGCCAAACTCGCAGTTGGCGGTTGTTGCAGCAGCCGAAGGCGCCATGGCGGCGATTCATATTCACGATTCGTTGATCCCGTCGGAGCGCAAGACGAAATGAGAAACCTCGTGAGTTCAGGAACCGCACATTCAGCCGTCATCAACGGACTATTCCCAGACGGTGAGATTCGCAGATCTGGTTCATTACCGTTGCCGCGTCGCATCTGATTTGCCGCTACTGTTTGCCGCCGCCGAAATGAACGTTCCACTAAGCGCGGCGTTCCGACCTTGAACTTTCCAGACAAAACGACCGTTCGTCGGACGCGTCATTCCGTCTTCGACGAACCTGGCTACTACTTGATCGCCGTCGATTGAACCAGTGACACGGATCGGGGTTCGACTGGCGGCAGGCAGGTCTCGACCATTCTCGGAAACCTTCTCACCCTTTGCGGTGAAGTCGTTTCCAGTCTGCTGGATTCTCAACCGAAAGCCGATTTGCATGTTGCCGAAAGATTTGTAAGTCGTCTTTTGTACCGTATTGACGACTTTCCATTCTCCGGAGAGATCCTGCACATCGGCAACGCGCCGTACGGGCTTGTCGCGCGGCGGGGCTGCTACCGTTATCGAAGAAACATCGCTTTGGGCGCGCGGGGTTTCCGGTTGAGCCGTCGATGGAGCGTTACTCACAAGTTGCGCGACTGGCTCTGCGGAGTTGCGACGTGCATTCAGCTTCGGTATTAAAGCAACAGCTCCTAATGCCAACACCAGCACTAGCAGCGGCGCATAAACAACAACCGGCCGTCGCGCCAGCAGCGGAAAAGCAGGTTTGCGTAATCGTTTGACTTCAACGGTCGGAGTGTCGAGCAGATCGTCCTGCTCAATCGCCTCGACGGCAGCGAGCGGGACTACCTGATGAGGCTTTAGGTCCCAATCGATTTCCGGCTCGACGTCATTGCCGTCTTCATTCGCCGCCACTGCTTCGATCCCAAAAAACCGCTGCAAAACAACGCGTTCGTGTGGTGCGATCGAGCTTGAACGTGGCGCCGAGATCGATGGATCGAAGCGGAACTGTACATCGCGCAGTGAAACGGCCGCGTTCACCGCTTGAAACCCCGTGAGTGATTCAAGCCTTGCGTCGACGAGCCGGCCCTCGTTGAAGAGAAGGATACCGTGGCTGCCGGAGGATCTGATCTCCAACTGTCCGCTTTCACGATTCGACGCAATACTGTGAATAACGTCCAGGATTCCGTTAACGCTATGTATTTCAGACACGTCTACCCTCCGTGCGACAAACTTCTGGCCATGCTGACAAGGGGAATTTAGGGAAAGGCTTGCAGTGTAGGATTTGAATGTAGCTGAGTCAAACTCCGGC
>DASTOZ010000132.1:0-4089 GCA_035762365.1 Pyrinomonadaceae bacterium
CACTACTTAAATCCTATGTTTGATCATCTCGAGCAAGCGTCGTCCGAAAACCTCGATGCCCAAAAGAAATTTGCATACGCCTGAAGAGATTCTGCCTCATGATGTCGCGGCGATCCGAAGAGAAATTTCGAACTTTTTGAATACGTCGGTGAAGACATCCCAGCGGAAGCGCTGAATGAAGAGACCGGCGAAACAATTGGGCAGCAGCGTGAAACCTACGCGTGAACAGATTCATTACACCATGTCTCGCGTTCGCTCGAGTGGATCTGCGATCGAAAAACGACTTGGAACCGCTCTCTGGAAGGCTGGATTTCGTTACAGGAAACAATACGCTATCGTGGGAAAGCCAGACTTCGTACTCGTCACGCCTCGGATTGCAATCTTTTGCGATAGTGAGTTCTGGCACGGCTATCGGTGGGGAAACAAAGCCAAGGCTGCCTTCAAAACGAATCAGGAGTATTGGTTCAATAAGATCGAACGCAACCGAAAACGAGATCGCAAGGTGAAGAGAGTCCTGGAGCAGAACGGATGGACTGTCCTGAGATTCTGGGAACATCAAATATCATCCGATCTTGATGGTTGCGTACACAGGGTCGAACAAGCTGTTCAAAGAAATTAGAGCTCAATATCAATTCCTCTGAGGAAACCATGTCTAAGAAAATGAAACGTCGTGATTTCATGCGCACGGGTGCAGTCGCCGGAGTAACGCTGGCGGCCACCAAGAACCTGGCAACCACCAAGAATGAAGCCGCCGGGTTCCCGATGATCCTCAACCAGACTGCCGTCAAGCCGCTGGTCATTTCGTCGGCGAACGGCAACCGGTTCAAGAACGGCGGCAACGTCACCGCGGTAGCAAAGGCGTTTACGATGATGACCGGCGGCGCCGACGTGCTCGACTCCGTCATCGCCGGCGTCAACATCGTCGAACTCGATCCGCTCGACGACAGCGTCGGGTACGGCGGATTGCCGAATGCTGACGGCGTGGTGCAGCTCGACTCTTCGGCGATGCATGGTCCGAAGAAACGCGCGGGCGCGGTCGGTGCCCTTGAAGGTGTGCGCACGCCCTCTCTGGTGGCGAAAGCGGTACTGGAAAACACGGACCATCACCTGATTGTCGGGAAGGGCGCGCAGGAGTTTGCGCGCAACATGGGATTCACGATCGAAAACGATCTGAACACCGAGAATTCGCGTCGCAAGTGGCTCGAATGGAAACGTAGAACAGATCCCGATCACTATCTCGATCCGAAGAAGCGTGCCGAAGCCGGACACAAAGCGGCGCTGGATATGTTGGCGTTAGGAATGCTCCGCGAAGAGAACATGCACGGCACGATCAACTGCGACGCGATCAACTCGAAAGGCGAGATTTGCGGCGTGACCACGACGAGCGGTCTGGCGTGGAAGATACCCGGACGTCTCGGCGACTCGCCGATACTCGGCGCTGGTCTGTACGTCGATGGCGCTGTCGGCGCTGCCGGTTCGACCGGTCGCGGTGAGGCGAATCTTTACAATCTGTGCTCGTTTGTGATCGTCGAGGAGATGCGTCGCGGCGCTCATCCGAAAGATGCGGGCATGGAGGTCTTGAACCGGATCAAGAACAACACCGTCGAGAAGCGTCTGCTGAACAGTCGCGGTCTGCCAAACTTCGGGATCAATTTCTACATCCTCAACGCAAAGGGTGAGTTCGCTGGCGTGACGATGTACGAGGGCGGCTCGTTTGCGATCTGCAACGAGAACGGCCCGCAAACGTTGAAGTGCGACGCACTGTTAACGGGCCGTCCAAGTGATTGAGTGGTACTTTGTACTTTGTACTTGGTGCTTTGTACTTGAAGAGTAGGAGCCTTCGCCTGCCAAGAAATCACCAAGCACTAAGCTCAAACTTCACTGAGCGTTCTCATCAGACTGCATCATACCGAAGATGTTGCCTTCGGTGTCTTTGCAGTAGACCAGCCATCCCACTCCGGGAATCGGCATCTTAGGCAGCACGACCTGCGCACCGTTCGACACGGCCGTGTTCGTCGATGCATCAACGTCCGCTACATCGATCGTGCAGACGTAAGCGATCACAGCCTGCCCGTCGAGCTCGCCCTGCCGTCGCACGAGTCCGCCGTTGATTCCGGGCTGTTCGTTTGGACCAGTCGTAATGAGCCAGTAGTCCATCGGGCCTTCCCATTTCTGAAACTGCCAGTCAAACAGAGTCTTATAAAAATGTACGGCGCGTTCCGGTTCGGACGCATGAATCTCAAAGTGCACAACTCTAGGCATTATCAATCTCTCCTTTAAGAATGATTGGACCAGAAATACTTAACTGTTCGCAGGCGACGGCGAATTCCCGTACTTCTGCGTGGCAAATCCGACGATCAATCCGACAAGCGTGCCCGGCAGCACGATCTGGAAGTAGTAGCCACCCTGCATCAACGCGATTAGAAACGCGAGGAACGCGCCGACTAGCAGACCGAACACGATTCCGAGCGGCAGCGAGTGAAACTTCTTGGCAAAGAACCCGATCGCGATGCCCGCGATGATTCCCTTCACCGTCGAGCCAAACACGATACCTGCGAGTTGATCGCGGACGGCCGGTGTGAACCATGCCGTCAGCCCGTCGATCGCGCCGAGGACGGCGCCGAGTATCACTCCAATAAGCGGTTTCGACATGTGTCTGTCTCCTTTGGGGCTTCTGATCTTTATTAGCTTCTTACCCTTCTATTAAACGTCGCGGGCGATTTCTTTAACTGCGCGAGGTGAAAATGAAAAAAATTCTCATCAGCAGGTACGCCAGCACCAACAGCACGAGAAACCGGTTCTTGCCCACCCACCGGCTGACCTTCTCGTAGACGTTTTCGCGGTACGCTGAAACAGGTTCGGCGTCGAGCAGGCGGCTCACGTCTGTAGAGATCTCCGCGGCGGTCGTGTAACGACTCGCACGATCTCGCGCCATTGCCTTCAAACAGATCGCCTCGGCGGGCTTGCTGACGTTGGGGTTTAAGGCTCGCGGCCGGTTTTCACCTGGCGCCTGATCGGTCAGCAAAAAATAGAACACCGCGCCGAGTGAATAAATGTCGGATCGTTCGTCGAGTTGATCGATCTCGCCGCGCGCTTGCTCCGGCGACATGTACTGGCGCGTGCCGATGATGGTTCCATGCGCGGTGTCGCTGGCTTTGTTATTGCCCACGGGCGGTAGCATCAGTGTGTCTGCCTCGGATGAAATTTCATCGCGCAGGATCTTCGCGACGCCCCAGTCGAGCACCAGCACTTCGCCAAACGATCCGATCATGATGTTCTGCGGTTTCAGATCGCGATGAATCACTCCATGCGCGTGCGCGAATGCGACCGCATCACATACTGCCTGAAACTTTCTTAGCCGCTCCCGCGTCGAGCTCGTGTTGGCTGCGTATTCGTCGAGGCGCACGCCGCGCACGAACTTCATCGCATAGAACACGCGCCCGTCCGGCAACACGCCCACGTCGTGCACGGGAACGATTCCCGGATGTTCGAGCCGCGCGATGATCTGTGCCTCGCGGACCATTCGACGACGCAGATCTTCGGTCATCTCAGGGACGCTGAGCACTTTGATCGCGACCTCGCGATTGAGCTCCGTGTCTTCGGCGAGATAGACCGTGCCCATGCCGCCGCGAGCGAGCTCTTTGACGAACGTGTACTTCGTGCCGCTGAAGTCAGGTTCGCCGACGACGGCTCGCAAGTGACTCACTTTGCTGTCAGACAGCCAGTTCATTTCACGTCAACTCCGAGTAGCGAGCGTGCTTCAGTGCGAAACTCTTCGTCAGTGGCGGTGATCTCGCGCAGTTTATCAAGAACGATGCGGCGGAAATCGCGGCGTGTAGCGGCGAGGTAGTTGTTCACTGTCGCCGGGTCGAGGTCGAATGTTTTAGCAAGCGACGCGTATGAAACCGCCGTCGCGTCGTCGTCTCGCAGATCGTAAGCCTCGAACAACTGAAAGTGGACGTTGCGGCCCGAAGATCGGCATCGTTCGCGCAACGCGCAGACGCACATCGTGAACATCCACCGCACCCACTCGCGATGAAAATAATCTTCCGGATTGAGATCGTCGGGTTGCATGGCTTGCATCGCGAT
>DASTOZ010000133.1:0-4558 GCA_035762365.1 Pyrinomonadaceae bacterium
CGCTGGCGCTCGGTGATGATGCGCCTCACGAGCGGGCGCAGATCGGTGTCGTATCGATCGACGGCCATCTCCGCAGCCATTTGCGAAAACGCGTTCAGGTTGTAAGGCAGCACAGCCTTGCGAATCTCGCGCACGAGATCCGGCGCCGCCATCAAGTAGCCGACGCGCAACGCGGCCAGCGCCATCGCCTTCGAGAAGGTGCGCAACACCACGAGGTTCTCGTGCGCTTCCAACAGCGGCACGACCGAATGCTCCGCAAACTCGTGGTACGCCTCGTCGACCACGACTAGTCCGCGCGCGATGCCGAGTAGTTTGACGAGGTCCTGATCCTCGATCACACAACCGCTCGGATTGTTCGGCGAACAGATTATCGTCACGTCGGGTTGCCGCTCTTCGACGACGCTCAACAGTAACGCGCTGTTGTATTGCAGAGTGTTCGTCAGCGAGATGCTTTCGGTGTCGCCGCCGAGCACTGTCGCGATCTGGCGGTACAGAGCAAACGTCGGTTCGCAAATCAGCACGCGTTTCTTTGGTCCAATCGTAACCATCAACACTGCCTGGATCAGCTCGTTTGAACCGTTGCCGGCGATGACGTGATCGGCCCTCACACCGGCGAACTCAGCCAGGTTTTCGTGCAAACTCGCCGGTATGAAGTCGGGATATCGCGACCAGCGCCGCTCCTCAAAACGGTTCAGGATTTCCTGCCTGAGCGAGAGCGACATGTCCCAGGGGTTTTCGTTTTGATTGAGCTTCACCTGCGCGCGATGCGGCGAGAGCGAGTAGGCGCGCAGCCCTCGCACGGCGGGTTTGATTATGTCCAGTATTTTTTTCATCCGTGTTTACGAATAGAAGCGGACCGCGCGTGGGCGTCGAGCCCTTCGCACTCGGCAAGGACCGCGATCGAGTCGGCAATTTTACTAAACGCCTCAGACGAATAGCGCAACATGCTGGTGCGCTTCACGAAATCGTAGACTCCCAGCGCCGATGAGAAACGCGTCGTGCGGCCGGTGGGCAATACGTGGTTTGGTCCCGCGAGATAATCGCCGGCTGCTTCGGGTGTGTGTTGGCCCAGGAAGATCGCGCCGGCGTGACGGATCTTCGCCGCGGTTGCGTCGTCGTCGCGGCTTACGAGTTGCAGATGTTCCGGAGCGAGGTAATTCGCGAGATCGCATGCATCGTCGATGCTGTTGACGATTATGATCGCGCCGTAGTGCTGCAAGGATTCGGCGGTAATTGCGCGTCGCGGCAGCGACTCGAGCTGATGTTCCACTTGTTGCGCAACAGCGGTGGCCAGCGTCTCACTGGTGGTGATCAGAATCGCTGACGCATCTTCGCCGTGCTCTGCCTGGGCCAGCAGATCCGCCGCGACGAAATCCGGGCGCGCAGTGTCGTCGGCGACGATCACCACCTCGCTTGGTCCGGCGATCGCGTCGATGCCGACGACGCCGAACACGATCTTCTTTGCGGCGGCAACGTACTTATTTCCCGGGCCGGTGATCTTGTCGACGCGTGGAATCGTGTGTGTTCCGAAAGCGAGAGCGGCGATCGCCTGCGCGCCGCCGACGGCGTAGATCTCCGTGATGTTCAGGGCCCGCAGGGCGGCGGCGACGGCGGGATTCTCGCTCAGAGTGCGTGGCGGCGTGGCGACGACGATTCGCTTGACGCCCGCGACCTGTGCGGGAACGACGTTCATCACCACTGATGACGGATACGCCGCGGTGCCGCCGGGCACGTACAACCCGACGCTATCCAACGGTGTGATCCGCTGGCCCAGGCGAACGCCATCGACAGGAGAGATTTCCCAGGATTGCTCACGCTGCTCTTCGTGAAACCTCCTCACATTTTGAATCGCCTCGCGCAACGCGGCGAGCACGCGTGGATCAACTTTGTCAGCGGATGAGTTGAGCGTTTGTTCGTCGACTTGCAGATCCGACGCTTGTGTTTGTAATCGGTCGAATCGCGCCGTGTAATCAATTAACGCTTCGTCACCACGAGCGCGCACGTCGTCAACGATCGATGAAACCACACGCATCAGATCCGGATCGAACGCAACGGCCCGCGCCTCGAGACGTTTCAGCATCTCGTCGAGTACGTCGCGTTCAGTTTCACGAATGATCCGGATCACGCTGGTTCGCCTCCGTTCAGCGCCGCCCGCAACGCATTCACAAGCCGCCCTACAGCTTCAGCTTTCAGCTGGTAACTGGCGCGATTCACAACTAACCGCCCGGTCGATTCGGCGATCTCGTCGACGACAGTCAATCCGTTCTCGCGCAGTGTTCTCCCACTCTGGACCAAATCGACGATCAAATCTGCAAGGCCCAGCGCTGGTGCAAGCTCCACTGATCCCGACAACTTGATGATCTCCACCGGCATGCCGCGCGATCCAAAGTGCGCCGCGGCGATCTGCGAATACTTCGTCGCGACGCGCAACATCCCAACAGCACGCGTCATCACGCCCCTGTCAGCCGCGGCGACCACGATGCGACAACGCGCGATGCCGAGGTCCAGCGGCAACAGCAGATCCGCTTCCGACTCGAGCAGCACGTCGCGACCGACGATGCCGCAATCTGCAATGCCATGCTCGACGTAAACCGGCACATCGCCGGGCTTCACAAACAGGAACCGGTAACCGCCGGTTTCGTCCGTGATCGCAAGCCTGCGCGAATTGATCTCGTCGGCGCTCACTCGTATGCCCGCGCGCGCGAGCAACGCCAGCGCCTCGTCCTGCATTCTGCCCTTCGCGATGGCAATCGTGATCATGACTGTTGCGACAACCTGCGCCCGACGACCTCCGTCAGCGCATCGAGATTCAGCACAAAACCGACCGCGGCCTCAGCGCGTCCGAAGTTGCCCGTCAGCCCATCGTACCGGCCACCGCGGCCTACACTCGCGCCTGCACCATGCACAAACACCTTCAATGTTAGACCAGTGTAATAATCAAGGCTCGGCACGTCGCCGAGATCGATCTCGAATTGATTCTCCAGACCGAGCGATTCGATCTCAGTCCACAAATCTTGAAGCGAGTCCAGCGCCGCTATAGATCTGTCGTTGCGGATCACGTTGCGCGCCGCTCGCAGCACATCGCGCTTGCCGGTCAGTTGCGCGAGTTGCGAAAAGGCGTGGCCGTCATTCGTCGCGCGATCTCGCAGGAAACGCTGTAACTCCTCGGACTCGCGTGTATCGATCAAACGACGCAGTTGTTCCCGTGCGGGCGTGTCGAGATCGAGTTGTGCGGCGATCCCGTTGAAGATCTCGACGTTGTTGATGGTGATGCAATAACTCGATTGCAGATCCAGGCGCGACAGGATCTCCGCCGCAAGGCGCAACACTTCAAGGTCCGCGGGCTTGCCACCGACGCCGATCAGCTCGCAGCCGAGCTGCGTGTTTTCGCGCCGCCATTCGGCGTGAGATTGCGGCTGTTGTTTGAAGACGGGCGCGGCGTAGCAGAAGCGCAACGGACGCGGGCGATCGGCGAGCAGCGTCGCCGCGATGCGCGCTACGGAGGAAGTGACATCGGGCCGCAGCGCGAGCAGGCGTCCGTCGCTGTCAGTGAAACGAAAGCCGCGCTGCGCTTCCGTTTGGCCCATGCCCTGCTCGAAAAGATCGTAGTAATCGACCGACGGCGTGATCACCTCTTCATACGACCAGCTTTCGAAGACCGACATCGCGACGTCTTCAATCGTGCGGCGCAGGCGTGCTTCCGCCCCGATGTAGTAACGCATTCCGGCTGGGATTCGAGAGACCATGGTCACAAAAAGAAAACCCGCCGCCATTTCGGGGTGGCAGCGGGTTTGGAATCGTCTTTGCGCTGTTTTGGTTTAGTTCAGCGCGTGCAACACGATCGCCGGCCCGCCACCGGAGTGGTGGTGATGCCAGTATCCATGATGATGGCGAACGGTGCTGAACATTGCCCGGGCCTTATACCTGACGACCGATATGCTTGTCAAATCTTTGCGTCAAGTATTCACTCCTCGCGCAGCGCTACGAGTGGATCGACCCTGGTCGCGCGTCGAGCCGGAATATAGCAGGCGAGGAGCGCAACTATTGCCAACGTCAAAACGACGGACACAAGCGTCACCGAATCAGTCGGCGTCACGTCGAAAAGCAAACTGCTCATTAACCGCGTCAATGCGCATGCACCCGCGAATCCGACTACTATGCCCAACACCGCGAGTCGAAGACCCTGTTTGATCACGAGGCCGAGCACGTTTGCGCGTCGCGCACCCAGGGCCATTCGGATCCCCATCTCGCGCGTGCGTTCGGTCACGAAATACGAAAGCATTCCGTACAAACCGATCGCGGTAATCAAAAGCGCAACACCACCGAATACGGCAAACAACGTAAGACTAAACCGTCGCGCATTGAATGACGAAGACACGACCTCATCGAGCGTGGCGAAACTCATCGGAACATCGGAGCGAAGCCCTTGCACCGTCGACCGCAGCGCGGGAATCAGAGTTCGCGGATCCTCTGCTGACCGCACGACGATCGATAATCGCGATACCTGCCACCACTGTGGCCGCTGCAATGAATAACCGTACACGGTCGGCTGCGGTTC
>DASTOZ010000134.1:0-3724 GCA_035762365.1 Pyrinomonadaceae bacterium
TGTACAGCATCGCGGTCGACAAACACCTTCTGGTCTTGAACGTGCCCGCGCTCTACGCCGACAGTCGTTCGCTGGTCAACCTCGTTCGCGAAATTGCCGATTCATACTCCGCCGGTGGTTCGTCGGGTTCTGAAGTCGTGCAGTACCTCCAATTCTCGGAGTGGCAGAACGAGATCATCGACGACGAGGAGGCGGAAGTCGGTAAAGCCTTCTGGCGCAAACAGGGCGATGTGCTTTTGTTTCCGCCACCGGCACTTCCGTTCCAGAGTCTCTCAGCAGGCGCGTTCAGTCCGCGTACTGTTTCGTCAGAGGTATCGCCAGAGGCTGTCGCGAGTCTCGACGAGTTGGCGAATAAGTTTGCAACCACGACGGCGATCGTTCTACAGGCCTGCTGGCAAACACTGCTGTGGCGTCTGACCGGTCAGGCGGACGTTGTCGTCGGCAGTGTTCACGACGGTAGAAAGTACGAAGAGCTTTCCCATTCGCTCGGACTGCTCGCCCGTACACTTCCGATTCACCAACGTTTCGAGGAGCGGGCTAGATTCGCCGAGATCCTTCAACAGGTCGCGCAGCGAGCGGGCGATGCTGCGGATTGGATGGAGTACTTCACGCACGACACGACCGCGGACGAGATGGCCCATGGCAACTTCCTTCCGGTGGCTTTCGAGTTTGTTGACCTGGATATCGGAAGCGAGAACGGCGCTCTCTCCTTTTCGATCCGTGCGCTGCGGTCTTGCTTCGATCGCTTCAACGTCAAGCTCACCTGCGGCCGTCGCGGCAACTCGCTTTTCGCCGACTTCCACTACGACTCGTCCATCCTGCGTGAAGAAGACGTGCGTCGTCATTGCGAGCAGTTTCACCAGTTGCTGCTGAGCGTGACGCAAAACCCTGAAACGCAAGCCGGCAAACTCGAGATCATCACCGACGTCGAACGCCGGCGACTGGTATTCGAGTTCAACGACACAGCCGCCGAGTACCCGTCTGACAAGGCGATTCATCAACTACTCGAGGAGCAAGCAGCCCGAACGCCGGAGGACGTCGCCGTTGTCTTTGAAGATCAACAGTTGACTTACGGCGAGCTGCACTCGCGAGCGAATCAACTGGCCCACTACCTGCGCGCGCTCGACGTTGGGCCAGAGGTGCTGGTCGGGATCTACATGGAGCGCTCGCCTGAGATGCTCGTCGGTATGCTCGGCGTGCTGAAAGCTGGCGCCGCATACGTCCCGCTCGATCTAACGTATCCGCAGGAGCGCCTCGCTTTCATGTTGCAGGACGCGAACGTATCGGTGGTCCTTGCCCAGGACCGCACGGCTGAACGTCTGCCCGATACCGAAGCGACAGTGCTGCCGCTCGACGGTTACTGGCCCATGATCGAGGCCGAGAGTGAAGAAGCACCTGACGGCGGAGCTACACCGCAGAATGCCGCGTACGTCATTTACACCTCGGGTTCGACAGGCAAACCCAAAGGCGTCGTCATTCCGCACCGCGGACTCGTCAACTACCTGAGTTGGGCGGTTAAGAACTACCGAGTATCGGAAGGCCGAGGCGCGACGGTTCATTCGCCGCTCGGTTTCGACCTGACGGTAACAAGTATCTTCACGCCGCTGTTGGTCGGTCGCAGTGTCGCCCTCGTCCCGGAATCGCAGGGGCTTGAAGGTTTCAACGCGATCCTGCGTCAGGAGAAGAACCTCAGCCTCATCAAGCTCACGCCTTCGCATCTCGAACTGCTCAACCAGATGGTTTCGTCTGAAGACATCGCCGGTACAGCCAACGTGCTCATCGTCGGCGGCGAGGCGTTATGGAACGAGACCGTCGACTTCTGGCGCACTCACGCACCGGAGACGCGCGTCATCAACGAGTATGGTCCCACGGAAACCGTCGTCGGCTGTTGCGTCTACGAGATGACGGACGAGGCAACAAACTCCGCCGCGGTGCCGATTGGCCGTCCGATCGATAACGCCGAAATCTACGTGCTCGACAGCTACATGCAACCGGTGCCCACAGGCGTGCTGGGAGAGATCTACATCGGCGGTGTGCAGCTGGCGCGAGGATATCTCGGTCGGCCTGATCTCACGGCTGAACGTTTCATTCCGCACCCGTTTGCGTCCGAGCCGGGACAGAGGGTGTACCGCACAGGCGACGTAGCGCGTTTCCTCGCGAACGGCCAAATCGAGTACATCGGCCGCACGGACCAGCAGACGAAGATTCGCGGCTATCGCATCGAGTTGGGTGAAATCGAAGTGTTGCTGGCCCAGCATGAAGCAGTACGCGAGGTCGCGGTGATCGCGCGCGAGGATGTGATCGGCGACAAGCGCATCGTCGCGTACGTCGTGATGATCGCCGAACAGGAATCGCCGGTCGCCATGCTACGTCATTTCCTTCAGGAGCGTTTGCCGGATTTCATGATGCCTTCGGCGTTCGTAGTCATGGACGCGCTGCCCCTTTCGCCGAACGGCAAAGTGGATCGCAACCTGCTGCCGATGCCCGGGCTCAGCCTTGGCAGTCGCGAAGAGACTTACGTCGAGCCGCGCACGGCGCTTGAACGGATCCTGGCTGCTGTTTGGTCGGAGACGATCGGCGTCGAGCGCGTTGGCGTGCAAGACAACTTCTTCGAGTTGGGCGGCCATTCGCTGCTGGCGACGCAAGTGCTCGCACGCGTTCAGGAAGACTTTCAGGTCGACCTGCCGTTGCGGATCATGTTTGAAGGCATGACGGTTGAGCAGATGGCCCAGGCCGTGCTCGAGAACGAAGCGGTGCCCGGGCAGAGTGAGAAGATCGCGCAGGCGCTGCTGAAAATCGAGAGTATGTCGGAAGCAGAATTTGCCGAAGCCCTCCGACAAAAGAGAGGTTTAGATGAGAGTGAAGGACGCAGTCAAAAAGCGTGAACTTGTAGCTTTCCTGCTGGAAGAAGAGGGAATCAAACTCGCTCCGGCCGAGCGCATCACGCGGCGCACGGTGCGCGACCGCGCTCCGCTCTCGTTCGCGCAGCAGCGCCTGTGGTTCCTCAACGAGTTCGCGGGTGGTACCTCGGCTTACAATATCAGTCTCGCGCTTCTCGTCGGCGGGCGGATCGATGCGGCTGTGTTCGAACGGGCGCTGAACGAAATCATCCGTCGTCACGAAGTCCTGCGCACGACCTTTACCAGCACGGCAGGTCTCGCCGAACAGGTCATTCACCCATCGCTTCATCTGGAGCTTCCGCTGATCGACATGAGCTCGCTGTCTCAGCAGGAACGACTCGCCGAAGTAGAGAAGATGGCGCGCCACGAGGCTGAAGCGCCATTCGATCTGCGCACCGGACCAGTCATCCGCTTCAAGCTGGTTTTCTTCAACGAGCAGGAACACGTACTGCTGTTGACGATGCACCACATCACGTCCGACGCCTGGTCCGTCACCCGCTTCTTCCGCGAGTTGCGGACGAACTACAAATGTTTCCTTAACGGCCAGCCTTCGCCGTACCCCGAGTTGCCGATTCAGTATGCGGATTTCGCCGTTTGGCAGCGCGACTGGCTACAAGGCGACGTGCTCGAGAAGCAACTCGGATTCTGGCGAAAGTATCTCGCAGGTCTGCCGTCTCTGCTGGAAATGCCGACGGACAGGCCGCGCGCTGCCGTCCAGACTTTTGCCGGCAAAGTGGAGTCGTTGCAGGTGTTGCCACGCAACGTCGAAGAGCTGAAGGCACTGAGCCAGCGCGAAGGCGTCACGTTGTTCATGACTTTGTTCG
>DASTOZ010000135.1:0-4940 GCA_035762365.1 Pyrinomonadaceae bacterium
CAAACCATCGTCGCCTGCTGACCGCACGTTGTCATGTGAGTGTTCGCCTAACTCTGCCGAGGTGGAGGAAGACTTCCTCTCGGACTTCCATTGCGCTCCATGCTATACGCAACTGAGTATAGCGTGCAAGCATAATCTATCGGAGGCAATTATTGATGCGGTGGGGATCCGACTTTTAGTCGCCTAGCAACCATCCGGACCGCCTTTGGCGGCGGACAATATCCCGAGCGACCGATCCGTGTCAAGGAAACGGACGCCAGGAATACGTTGGCACTCTGCGCGCTCGTTCGCCGTACATCTCTTCAAACTTCCGCCACGTCTTGATCGTCGTCAACGAACGGGGCGGCGCATATCCAAGCCGCTCGGCTTTGATTGCAAGTCCGGCATAACTCAGCGTCGTCCTCGTCTTCTGCTTCAGACGAACAAGTGTGCGCGGCAGGCACTGGTTTGTGCCGATGCGCATCGATCGCATCTGCGTCATGAAGTCCTTGTCGGGGAACAGTAGTTCCGCGGCAAAGATCTCCGCGCCGATTTCCAGTGTCTTGCCGAGGTTCGATTGATCGCAATACGAAATGCCCAGGTGTCGATCGCGATAGAAGTGTTTCAGCTCGTGGGCCATCGTAAACACCTTTGGATCCTGCGGCAGACCACTCGCAAGCATCACGGTGGCGCCGAGATGATCGCAGATAAATGCGCCGCGCAGATTTCTGAGACGATACGGCCAGTCGTCAATCACGATTCCGTTTTGTTCGTAGATCCGGCGCAGATCGCTTTCGACGACGCGCGGCGATCGCAAGCCGAACTCGGCGCGCACCTGGCGGGCCAGCTGTTTCAAATCCTCGTAATAAGCTTGTTGGTTCACTTGTGTTTTCCTCCTTTCCGGCCCGGTCTCGGTCGAATTTTGCCCTGGTAGATCCCGCGTGCCCGGCGAAACTCGGCGTACTTTCTCAGTTCTTCCAAATCGGCTGGAAGGAGTTGTCTGGCTGTGCGCAGAAGCGCCTTGAGGTTTTCGTCTTCGTCATCGTCGACCATGTCTTCCGGGAAGAACGACATCATCGACACACCGAAGAAGCGTGAGATTCTTTCGAGGTCTTTGAGACTGGGCCGGTACGTTCCAGTTTCCCATCTGGAGATCGTATTCGACGCGACTTTGAGATGCGCGGCGAGTGCTTCCTGTGAGAGACCTTCACCGCTGTTATAACTAACGCGCAGATCTTTAATTCGTGCTGCGACGTGGTCGAGCAGGTCCATTGCTATTCCTCTTTTCTCATCCTGAATGAGGACGACATTTAGCTAATATCGTTGACAAGGAGAGAAGGCCCGCGTATTATACGCGAGCGGCAAATTAATTCAACGGTATTCGATCAAGCGGGCCCAGAAACAATTCTCATCATCGTGTTGAGACGTGGCTCTAAACGATTTAACTTAGACAGCTACCTCACAAATGAATACTTCGTTCTACCGAAAACGCACCTTTCTCGCATCAGTAACAACCGGTCAAACTTCATACATACTCACCGAAGTCGAGTCGAGTCGTGGTGGTGAGTACAAGTGGGGCACCTGCATGGTGACGATTGCTGATTGTCGCCGGCGGATACAGCTCGAGTTTTTTCTCGGCACAGTGCGGGCGCGTCGCGAGAGTTTGCGAAAGCTCGATCTGCTGCTGAACGTGCTGGGATCGTTTCGCAAGGTGCTACTCGCCGAGGCGCAACTCATCACGGAGTTTGAGCGAGCCGAGAAGCGCGCCAAACCAATTAAGAAGCCCAACAAAGAAAACTGACAAAGAATAAGGGTGTTCAACGGCTGTTTGCGCGTCGGGGCCGCCGCTTGCGGTGTAACCAAACAACGGTTCGCGGTGTCTTAAAGACAGGTCGGGCTCTCCCTCGAGAAACGCGGGAGTTGCCCGGCCGAATTTTTCTGTAAATGACACGTAGAAACAATCACGTGCAAGTTCAAGGAGGTTCAATGAAAGGAAAGTACATGCGACGGATTGGCGGCATCGCTCTTGGTGCGCTCATGCTGTTTGGCGTCATGCTCGCGACGGCGGCGGACACACAGGCCCAGAGCCGGCGAAGAGTGGTGATCGTTCGTCCTAACCCCTATCGCATTTACCGTCCGTTTGGTTTTGGATATCGCAGTTGGTGGAACTACCCGTACGGCTGGGGATACGATCCGTGGTCGCCGTATAGCTTCCGCTATAACCAGTACGTCTTCGATAACAGCGACGAGGCTGTGAAGAAGGGCTACGAGAGAGGATTCAAGACCGGAAAAGACGATGGTAAGAAGGCGAAGAGCTACAATCCTCAACGCTCTCACTACTACAAAGAAGCCGGTTTCGGCAACTTCGCTGAAGTTTACCGCGACGGGTTCTCGAGAGGTTATGGAGAAGGGTTCAAAGTAGGGGCCAACGAGCGCGCCCGCAAGAACGCCGGCTAATCGTCAACCAACGTAAAGGAACAAATGCCGCGGCAGAAACGTCGCGGCATTTTTGTTTGGCCAAACGCTTTCAGCGTTTTCAACATTGCGTCTCGGTCCCAGGGTTGAGGCAACCGATGGGCTGGAATTTTCGAACGCCTTCGGCGTAATCCGGAACTAAGTATTCGGCAGGCCCTCAACGAACCTCACGGGGCGAACTTCAACCGTGCCGATGCGGGCGCCGGGAAGTTTGCCGGCGATTTCAACAGCTTCTTCAATGTTCCGCGCATCCACCATGAAGTAGCCGCCGATCTGTTCACGTGTTTCTGCAAACGGACCGTCCGTCACGAGTCGTTTGCCGTCCCGGACGGTCACGCTGATCGTTTCCGAACTCGGATGCAACGGCGCGGCGTCGACGTATTGCCCGTTCCGGTTCAGCTCGTGACAATACTCCACTGACTCAGCGAGCAATTGCTTTCGCAACGGTTCCGGAATCTCTTCCACGTGATGAATCAACAACAGGTATTTCATGCACTCTTCCTACTTTAGTAGTTTTGAAACTTCGAGAATCTCTTCTGGTCGCGCACGAACCCAGTAGTTCTCGGTCAGGTGAACCCAACGCACGATGCCGGTCGAGTCGATCAAAAACTCTGCAGGCCGCGCGATGTCGTGTCCTCCTTCGCCCGCGCCCGCGTGAACCAGGTCATAACGCCGGATCGCCTCAACATTCGGATCCGAAAGAAACGTAAACGTGTATCCCTGCTGCTGCATGAGATTGCTCGATACTTCAGGAGCGTCGACGCTGATCGCCACCGGTCGGATTCCCTGCGCCTTCAACTGCTCGATGTTCTTTTCAATGCCCCGCAACTCGGAGTTACATGACGGTCACCAGTAACCACGATAGAAAACCAGCAGCACGCCTTTCGGCGCCGTGCCATTGATCGGCGTCGTCAGCAACTCGCCGAGCGACACAGCTTTGCCGCTGCTGTCGTTGAGCGAAAAGTCAGGCGCCTTTTGTCCGACTTGCGGCGCCCCTTTCGACGCGGGCAACACACGCCCACCGACAAAGAATGCAAAAAGAAAGAACGCGATAACAACGACGCCCAAAGTCGCGACAATCACACCCGCAATCTTCGAGCGCCGCCGATCGCTGGCAAACGCGCGACGCACACCGACGAGCAGCAACACCGCCGCCGCTGCGAACAGCAACAGGTTGGCCCACGGGAAGTCACGCGTTATCGGATACCACACAAACACAGCGAAGTAACTGAAAAACGTCACCACGCTCAAGAGGAAACCGAGCCACAGCGGCCAGTTGATTCGTCGCAAATTCATAAGTCGCGCGCCCCTATAAATCGACCAACCCTTTAAAGCCGCCGTACGCCATGCGTTTGATGTCGAAAGGCATCGGTCCCTTTTGCATCATCTTCAGCATTCGCGGATCGCTCATAACCTTCTTATTGACCTGGTCGCGATGCGCCCGCGATTTGTAAACGATGAAGGAGAAGAGCACGGTTTCGCCGGGTTTCGTCTTCGCCAACTTAACAAACGAAACACCAAACTTATGATCGAGATCGTCGCCGACGGTCTCGATGTATTCCAGCGCGCCATGCTCTTTCCAGATTTTTCCGGCTTTCTGCGCGATACTGCGATATACCTTCATGTTCTTTTCCGGAACGGGCAGTACAAAGCCATCGACATATCTCATGTGTTGTCCTCGTCAGAGAATTTTGACTACTCGGAACCGTGCGCGCCTGCTTGCTCGGCGTTGACCATCCACGGTATGCCGAAGCGATCGGTGCACATACCAAACCCGGCGGCCCAGAACGTCGGTTGATACGGCATCTGGACTTGCCCGTTTTCGGCGAGTGCGTTGAAGATGTCCTGGCCTCTCGCCGGATCGTCGAGCGATAACGACACGGAGATTCCCTGTGGTTGCTGATAGTGTCCCGGCGGTGCGTCAGACGCCATGACTTTCGTGTCGCCGACCAACATCGTCGCGTGCAAGATCTTGTTACCCCAGTCAGCCGGAACGGTGTCAGCCGCGGGGCTGCCTTCGAACGGCATGCTGAACTGGATCTTTGCGCCGATTGCCTGCTCGTAAAACTTCAAAGCCTCGGCACAATTCCCATTGAACATCAAGTACGGGTTAACTAGCATTGTCTCTCTCCTTTCAAATTCCAAATCAATGATTGCTCAAGTTATCTTCGGCCAAGCGGCGCAACACGCGAGCGGCCATAGGCGACGAACAACAGCAGCAGCAACGTCACGAGCGGAAGGATCGCCATCTTGACGCCGTCATCCATCACGCTCACCACCACCGCGCCGGCCATAATGAGCGCCAATCCGAGCGCCGCCAGCGTCGTCAGGTACTGCCGGTTCTTGAACACACCCGGCAGGATCAGGCCCATTGCGCCCAACACCTCGCACACGCCGATGAATCGTATGAACCATCCCGGTAATGCTACCGCGTTCGCCGATGCCTGCTGGGTCATGGCACTGATCGGCAGGTACAACTTCGGCAC
>DASTOZ010000136.1:0-6162 GCA_035762365.1 Pyrinomonadaceae bacterium
GGCCGCATCATTCGCAAGGTCCGCATCGACGAGATCCCGCAGTTCTGGAACATCCTGCGCGGCGAGATGAGTTTCGTCGGTCCACGTCCCGAGCGACCGCACTTCGTGGCGCAACTCGCGCAGGAGATCCCGTACTACGAGCAACGCCATTTGATCGCGCCGGGACTAACCGGCTGGGCGCAGATCAAGTATCCGTACGGCGCCTCGATTGAAGACGCGCGACAGAAACTTCAGTACGACCTTTTCTATATCAAGAACCATAGTCTGGTGTTTGACGCGATCATCTTGTTTGAGACGATCAAGATCATTCTGTTTGGGCGTGGGGCCCAATAGTTCCGGGCTGGGCCCAATGATTTCCGGAATTTCCGGGTTGGAGGTTGAGATGACGAAGAACAACATGCTTTTGGCGCTGGCGATTGCCGCGCTATTGACGATGACGACGGCCGCATTCGCGCAGGACCAAAGCGATCCGCAAAAGCAACGACCACGGACCACGTCAAGCACCGCGCAGGACAAGACGGATAAGACGAAGAAGCCTGTGAACGGCGACCGACTCGAACCCGACGATACGTCATCACGACCGAAAGACATGCCAAACGAGATGGTTGCGAACCGTCAGGAGCAGATGTCTGAAGAAGAAGCGGAGATCAATCCGTACTACAACAACTTCTTCAAGACCTATCGTCTTGGTCCGGAGGACATCATCTCAGTCGAGGTTTTCAACCAGGACCGCTACACGCGCAAAGGGATCACAGTCCCGCCCAACGGCCGCATCTCGCTGCAATTGATTCCCGGCGGAGTTTTCGTCAACGGCAAAACGCCTGAAGAAGTCGCGCGCATCGTCGAGAAGCAGTACGACGAATTCATCATCAATCCGCAGGTGACGGTGATCCTCGAGAAGGCGGCGTCGTACCGCTACAGCATTCTCGGCGACGTGCTTCAGCCCGGCGTTCGTCTGATGAACCGGCGCTTGACGGTAACCGAAGCGATCGCCGAGGCCGGCGGCGTTTTGAATACCGGCGACAAGAGCAAGGTCAGAGTGCTGCGTCGCAAGGCCGACGGCCAAATGGACATGCTGGTGGTCAACGTATCGGCGATTTACAAAGGGCGGGCAGCCGACAACTTTTATCTCTCTCCGGGCGATCAGGTCCTCGTTCCCGGAAACAAGCTGAAGACGTTCCAGACCATCATGGGCCTGGCCAACGTGGCCAGCTTTGCGCGCATTTTCACGGGCGGATGGTAGAACCAACCGATGCGACGGATTGCGGTTATCTCGATCGCGCTCTTTTTGTCTGTCTCGGCGGCGATTGCTCAGACAGCGATCCGCACGGGAGCAGGCGCGTGGGTCCGCCAGAAAGCCGGAACGATGGCCTGGCTGCGCGCGGTCTTCTTTGTCGATCAGAATCGCGGTTGGGCCGTCGGCAGCAAGGGAACCTTGTTGAAGACGGTCGACGGCGGCCAGAACTGGAAACCTAACACCGCGCCTACCGCCAGCATCGTTCGCGACATCTTTTTCCTCGACGAACAGAACGGCTGGCTCGTCTGCGAAGCCAACCAGTACGAGTTGAAGTCCAGCCTTGACGCTCGCGCTTACCTGATGAAGACGACAGACGGGGGCGAAAACTGGCAGCGAGTTGAGCTGAAAGGTTTTGACGTAGATTCCGTCCTTGTTCGCGTCGTGTTCAGTCGCGGCGGACGCGGTTGGGCCTTCGGCGAACAGGGCGCGATCTACACGACGCACGATTCCGGCGAGACTTGGACCAGGCTCCAGTCGCCGACGCGCCACTTGTTGTTGGGCGGCGTCTTCGTCGACGACGATCGCGGTTGGATCGTCGGCGCCGGCGCGACGATCATCCAGACATCAGACGGCGGGGAGACATGGTACCAGTCGCGACTGCCACAGGTAGAAAAGTCCGTGCGCTTCACGTCCGCGTCATTCGTCGACAACCGCACCGGTTGGGTTGTGGGTAGCGGCGGCAGCGTCTATCAAACGACGAACGGTGGCCGCACCTGGCAGAAACAGGAATCGGGAGTTTATGTCGATCTATTTGACGTGAAGTTTCTCGACGCGCGCGAAGGTTGGGCCGTTGGCGCGGAAGGAACGATCATTCACACCAGCGACGGTGGTTCGCATTGGACCAGCGAACGCAGTGAAACACAACATCCGTTGGAACGCATCTTCTTCACCGACAAAACGCGCGGTTGGGCCGTCGGGTTTGGCGGCACCGTCGTAGCTTATTCCCGCGAGAGCTAAGTGAGTTAAAGCAATGAAGACAATTATCCGGTTTTCAATTCTATTTTTGATCTGTGTTGCACCTGTCTTTGCCCAGGAAAAGATGCCAGAACTTCGCGCTCAGATCGAAGCTGCAACGACAGATTCGGAACGCATCCGCTTGCAGCTGAAACTCGCCGAAGAGCTCGTGAGCACCGGACAGCGATCTGAGGCCCTCAAAGAGTTGGACGCCATCGCTAAATCGGGCGCATTCGATCCGCCGGGCTTTTACAATCTCGGAAACTCATTTGCGCGTCTCGGCGAAACGGAGTCCGCCTTGAGCGCGTACCGTGAAGCCATCAATCAACGCCGCGGCAAATACTCGCGCGCCTTCAACAACATGGGCGTGATCCTGTTGCGGGAAGGCCGTTGGGACGAAGCTTACGACGCATTCATCGATGCGCTGAAAATCGAAAAGTTTCATTACGCTGAAGCCAGCTACAACCTCGGCCGGCTCTACGCGGCCCGCGGACAGAAAGATCTCGCTGCCCGCGAGTGGCGCCGCGCGCTCACGGTCGATCCGCAGCACGACGCGGCCGCGCAAGCACTCGCTAACGTTGGCAGCGAAGAAAACATCGTCGTCAACGACGTCAAACCCATTGCCGTTAAATCTGCGGCAGCGAAACCGGAAGCGAAATCCGCCGCACCAAAACCCGCGTCAGCATCTGCTCGTGGGCCGAGAACGCTCACGTTGGACCAGATGAGCTACGACTACCTGCAGCGCGCTCGCAATGCGAGCGAACGCGGCAAGCTGACGGAAGCCGTCACAAATTTCCAGCAAGTACTCAACCGTCAGGGCGGTTACTTTGCGCCTGCGAATCTCGAACTCAGCTACGTCCTGCTGACTCTCAAACGGTACGACGAAGCGCTCGGCAACCTCGTCGCCGTCAGCAAACGGGACGGCACGCGTTATCCGATCAGTTATTACCACCTCGCGCGCACGTACGAGGCCAAAGGTGATCTGAAGAACGCCGAAGCCGCGTTCACGCAGGCGGTTAATTCCTACACGCCGACCAACGCGCAGTTTTTGCTCGACTTGATTCGGGTGCGTGAGAAGCAGGGCGACTACAAAGGTGCGCTTGAATCGCTCGAACGCTACCTCGCGCTGGTCCAGCAACAAGGCATGAAACCTTCGTGGTCCGATCAGCGACTCGCCGAGTTGCGCGCGAAGGTTAAATAAGGATCTTTGCGCTTGGAACTTGGTACTTTGTCCCGGTTGCCAGCAAAGCTCAAAGCACCAAGACCAAAGACCAAAGCCCAAAGACCAAAGTCCCTACTCGCTATTCTTTCTTTCCGGTCGCAGGTGAGGAAACAGAATCACGTCGCGGATAGAAGGCTTGTTCGCCAGCAGCATCACGAAACGATCGATCCCGATACCGATTCCCGCCGCCGGTGGCATGCCATACGACAGCGCACGCAGGTAGTCTTCATCCATCACCATCGCTTCGTCGTCCCCGCGCTCGCGCTGTAACACCTGATCGCGGAAGCGCTCGTACTGCTCGACCGGATCGTTAAGTTCCGAGAAGCCATTCGCCAGTTCCATCGCGCCGACGTACAACTCAAACCGCTCGGCCACTGCGGGGTTCGATGGCGATGCCTTCGACAGTGGCGAGATGGGCTTTGGAAAATCCGTGATGAACGTTGGTTGGATCAATCCGTGTTCGACGTGCTCCTCGAAAAGCGCGACCACGTTATCATTCGTAATCTGATCCGGATCGACCAACCCTTCCAGACTTTCCTGCATGCCCACCCGACGAAACGGTTGACCGAAATCGATGCTGTGGCCGGCATAGCTGACGTGCGTGTGGCCCAACACCTTGAAGAACACCGCGCGCAGCATCTCCTCGCAGAAGTCCATCATCGCGTTCACGTCGGCGTAAGCCCAGTAAAACTCGAGCATCGTGAACTCGGGATTGTGCCGCGTCGACACACCCTCGTTGCGGAAGTTGCGATTGAGCTCGTAGACCTTTTCGAAACCGCCGACCAGCAGTCGCTTGAGGTACAACTCCGGCGCGATGCGCGCGTAGAGATCGATATCGAGCGCGTTGTGATGCGTCTTGAAGGGCCGCGCGACTGCGCCGGTGGCGAGCGGCGTCAGCATCGGAGTTTCGACTTCGATGTAACCGTGGTCCTCGAGTATTCGCCGCATCTCGCGGACCGCCGCGGCGCGACGCTCGAACACTTCGCGTGACGGCAACGAGTCGTCCTGGTCCAGTTTTAGACTGCCGGCGATTAGATCGGCGTAGCGTTGTCGTTGCTTGATCTCGGGATCGTGAATGCCGTGCATCTTGTCAGGCAACGGCAGCAATGCCTTCGAGAGAAACTGTAGCTTCTGCACATGGACCGAGAGCTCGCCAGTCTTCGTGACGAAGAGATAACCCTCGACGCCAATGAAGTCGCCATGGTCCAGGAGTTGAAAGATCGACCAGCCATCGACGTCCCCGCCCTCGGCGTCATTGCGGACACCCGTGAAGTCGGCCTTTCGAAGATAGATCTGCAAGCGCGAAACGCCGTCGGAAAGATGCACAAACGCGGCTTTGCCCATCACGCGCGGTGGTGACGCGATGCGTCCCGCCAGCCTGACGGTGTGATCGTTCAACTCCTGGTTTGCGTGTTCGAGTTCTTCGTTCGTTGGTTTGGCGCCGTCGTCACGTTTTGGGGGTTCGTAGCGGCTGAATTTCTCGACGATCGAGGTGATGGTGTCTTCGCGTCCTGCCTCGACCACCTGACTGCGCTCAAACTTGTTCGGATACACGTTGCCGACAAGCTCGCGCAGCGCGTCGAGGTGCTCGCGCCGCGCGTTGGTTTGATCGTTCTCTTCGATGAATGGAATGGACAAGCTTCTCGTCTCCAAAGTAAAGGGATGATTATGCTAGATTCTATCCACGGATGAAAGCCAAAATTCTGAGCATCCAGGAGATGCTGGTTGAGCGCGCGCGTTTGCGTTCGCGCGACGCGCGGCTGGTTTTTACGAATGGTGTGTTTGACCTGTTGCACGTCGGGCACGTGCGTTACCTGGCGCAGGCGCGCGCGCTCGGGGACGCGCTCGTGGTTGCGATAAACAGCGATCGCACGGTGCGCGAATTGAAAGGACCCGATCGCCCGGTGTTCGATCACGCGGAACGCGCGGAGATCCTCGCGGCGCTTCGACAGGTGGATTATGTCATCGTGTTCGACGACGTTTCGCCGCGCAGTTTGATCGCGCAACTCTTGCCGGACGTGCTGGTCAAAGGCGGCGACTATCAACTCGATCAGATACACGGGCGCGAGGAAGTTGAAGGCGCCGGCGGAAGAGTGATCTCGTTACCATTCGTGGACGGTGCTTCGACGAGCGGACTGATCGAACGAATGAAGGGAAGAACTTAGGTCTGGGGCCTTTGGTCTTCGGCCTTGGGCTTTTCTCGATCTGGTTAGTTACAAAGACCCAAGACCAAAAACCAAAGACCAAACGATTTTCGATGTCCAACAAGATCAGCCAGTTCACGACTTTACAGCAAACTCTGCAACAGATCTCGGAGACTCCCGAGTACCAGCAACTCGTCAACGAGCTGCGCGCAAACACGCGGATCATTTCGATCAGCGGCCTGGTGGCCGGCTCGGCGCGCGCACTGGCGATCGCCGCGCTGCAACGCGACACCGGAAAAACGTTCGCCGTAGTTTCACAAACAACTCGCGATCTCGAGCCGTGGGAAAGCGACCTGCGCTTCTGGCACGGCGCACTCGCAGGCAGAGAAACTGCCGACGCAGAGATCCTCGTGCTTCCCGCATCGGAAACAGATCCGTACGCCGGCATCTCGCCGCATGCGCAAACACTCGAAAAGCGTGCTCTCGCGCTCTGGCGATTACACCGTGAAAAGCCGGACTTCGTGCTCCTCACCGCTCGTGCACTG
>DASTOZ010000137.1:0-3249 GCA_035762365.1 Pyrinomonadaceae bacterium
CGCTAAAACGTCATTACAGAAATCAGATGAAGGTCGCTCGTTTGTGAGCGGCCTTTTCTGTTTCTGCGGTTGACGATGGAGTAAAATCTCTTCGTCATGTCCACACAATTAAATACTGAAATGCCGAAGCGCCGGCTCGGACGCACCGGTGTCGAAGTCTCGCTGATCGGTCTCGGCGGCTGGCACCTGGGTTTCAACTACATCGACGAGCAGTTGAGCATCCGCATCATTCGCACCGCAATCGATAACGGCATCAACTTCATGGACAACTGCTGGGACTACAACGATGGCGCCAGCGAGATCCGCATGGGCAAAGCGCTGCGCGATGGTTATCGCGAACGCGCTTTTGTGATGACGAAGATCGACGGTCGCACAAAACAAGACGCCGCCAAACAACTCGACGAGTCTCTCAAACGGTTAGACGTGGACCACATCGATCTCGTTCAGCATCACGAGATCCTGCGCTACGAAGATCCTCATCGCATCTTCGACGAGAAGGGCGCGAACGCCGCGCTGCTTGAAGCACGTGACGCGGGAAAGATTCGTTATATCGGTTTCACCGGTCACAAGGACCCGCGCATTCATCTCTACATGCTCGAAGTGGCGCGTGAAAATGGATTCACGTTCGACGCCGTGCAGATGCCGTTGAACGTCATGGACGCGCATTATCGAAGCTTCGAGAAGATGGTCCTACCCGAGCTCGTCAAACAAGACGTCGGCGTGCTCGCGATGAAGACAATGGCGAATGGTTTGATCCTCGAGTCGAACACGGTGAGCGCGATCGAATGTCTTCAGTACGCGATGAACCTGCCGACCTCTGTCGTGATCACGGGTTGCGAAAGCATGGCAGATCTCGAGCAGGCCCTGACCGCCGCACGCACGTTCCAACCAATGAGCGAGGACCAGGTGAAGAACCTTCTCGGCAGAACAGAACAAGCGGCATCTCGCGGCGAGTATGAACTCTTCAAGACCACATCCGTCTTCGACGGCACCGCCTCGCATCCCGAGTGGTTGGGCGAAGAACCACCGGAAGTGCAACGCATGATGCAAACGTAATCTAAACTTGAACCCCACTCATGAGTCACTCGACAGCGTGCGGTCCGATCCACGCTTCATCGACGTCATGCGTCGCATCGGGCATCCTTTGTGAGCGGAAGGTCAGTCAATCACATCCTCTTTCGCGCGCTCGCGGCGGGCGAGAAATGTGAACGGAATCGCGAAGACCTGGAACACCGCGCAGAGCTGGTAAGAAACCGGATACCCCCAAACATCCGCTGCCTTCCCCAGTACAGGTTGGATAACGACCCCGCCAGTCGAGCCAAACAGCGAATCGAACGACAGCACCGTCGCGCGCTGTTGCGAGGGGATCAGCGCGTTGAGGTATCCCTGCCGGATCGGAGTCACCGCGGCAAACATGAGTCCCCACAACACGAGCAGAATCACAGCCACCCAGAAGTTCGGCACGAACCCGATCACGGCCAATACCACCACGCTGATCATCTCGCAAACGATCAGCACAGTGGTCCGCCGCTGAAAGACCCGCGCCACATACGGCACGAGCAGCCCGCCAACGATTTGTGCACCCGCGACGATCGCGGCCGCGAGACCGGCGATGCCGTACGCCTCGCTGTTGCCGTACAACTGCAACAGGTAAGGTTGCATGGCGTAAAAGGCGTAGATCGAAACGCCGCCGGTAAACGGCGCGGCGAACATGATCCACCTCACTGGAGGATTCCCCAAACCGTACGTGATCGACTCGCGCAACAGCGACTTGATCTCTTCGCCAGCCCGTTTTCCTGTTGCCGGGGTGTAGCCCAGGTCGTGCATCAGCAGGAACGCCAAGATCAGGTTAAGTGCAAGCAACACCGCGCGAATAACGTACGGCACGCCGAGATTCGTCTTTTGTGCGATCACTCCGCCGGCAACCGAGCCGATCAGCATCGCCGCGCCCTGAACAATCTGCCCCTTCGCGAGCACCGACTCCAATTTGTCCTTGTGACCGGCATGGTCCAACGCGTCGGCGATCCAGGCTTCAAACGCGCCCGAGATGAAAGTAAAGCCGAGACCCAGAAACAACGAAGACAGGGCCCACGCCCAGAACGGCGCGTGCACGTACCACAAGTAAAGATAGATCGCGGTCGAGATCGCGAGTGTTAGCAACCCAAGCAGGTACGACGTTCTTCGCCCGCGCAGATCGGCAACAACTCCCGTCGGTATCTCAAACAGCACGAACCCGGCAGTAAAGAATGCGTTTGCGGCAAACGCCTCGAGGTTACTTAAGCCCGCATCGAGCAGGAAGAGGGTGTTGATGCCCCAGATCAGTGACGCGGCAAGGGTATTGAAGAGTTCGAGCGTGAGGTAAGTACGTTGAACTTTGCGCGCAGCCTGGTTCATGCTCCGTCAGCCAGCCGGAGTTAACCATCGCGCCACATTTCCGACGTAGGTCTTGATGTGGTTGAGCTTGCGTGGGTCGCGCTCGATCTCGTCACCCGGAGGTTCGAGTAAGAAACTGGGGCAGCCTTTCGACGTGTCCCAGTTGTAATCGACAAAGTGATGGAAGCTCGACTCCGCAATCGCGCGGCCCGATAGGCCACGTTCGGGATGGTCCTTCTCGTCGAGCGCCACGATGAGATTGAACTCGCGGCCGGTCGTCTTGCTCTTGCCGGTCGCGATCACGCGCGCGCTGTCTTCACCTTCGGGTACGCCGACGCTGCCTTCGTGCGGGTGCGCCGGAAAATACTCGATCGTGCCTGAAGCGTTCTCTTCGTTTCGCAGAAGTTCGTGAATCGGACTGACGGGCGTGATCTTTTGATAGTCGCCGTTGCTGCCCGAGTGATAGTTGGGCCACGAGATGCTCGTTGTGTCGCGATCGTCGCGAACGTTACGCGACTCGTCGGGATCGAGGTTGTTGCTGTGAAAGTGATGGGCGCGACCGATTCCGCCCAACGTGCACAACGATGCGCCGAGGTCCTGATGATCGCGCGTTGTCAGCAGACCTCCGCCTCGTTGATAGAAGCGCGTGATTCCGCGGCAGTCCGCTTCAGTCAATCCGTCGCTGGCCTCCACCGCGAAAAGCCAGAGTTGATGAAAGTGGCTCGCATCGAGCGTGCTCAGGACGGCGTCGTCACCTTGCTCGTTAGTCTCGCGATTGCGCGTCGTTATCTCATAGATCCTGGCGCCGCTTTCATCTTTTAACGACGCCAGGTGGTCGGCCAGTAATGAAAACCTGTCGATCGTCCAGTCGTCATC
>DASTOZ010000138.1:0-9754 GCA_035762365.1 Pyrinomonadaceae bacterium
GATCGGGCGACGATTCAAGAAGTTTGGCGCGTTCGGAAAAGTTCGACCGGGAGCGGTCAGCTTCAGCGACACGTTCATGCTCGTCGATCCGGCGCAACCGCTTCCGCTCCGGTTCCACTTTGCCCGGAGCACTCAATGGTCGCTGGACGTCGGGGGCGTGCTGGAGTTTTATCCGTCAGCGCGAACCGTGGCGCGGTTCGACTTCGGCGACACGATGATCCGCATTGGCCCAAGGCCTTATACCTCCGGCGCCCCACCGCTACCGCAGGTGCCGGCTGCGGTCACGCATCAATTCCAATTCAGCGCGGGAGTTGGTTTTCGGTTTTAGCGTTCATCAACGCGACGAAGCGCTGGAAATGATGCTCCGCGTCGTGAGGGCCGGGCGCGGCTTCAGGATGGTATTGAACTGAGATGATTGGCAACGTGCGATGCCGCATGCCTTCCACGCACTGATCGTTGAGATTGATGTGCGTCACTTCGACTTCCGGCGGCAGCGTGTCGGCACTTACCGCGAACCCGTGATTGTGCGACGTGATCTCAACGCCGCGACCAGCAACCTCTTTCACCGGTTGGTTCCCGCCGCGATGTCCGAAGACGAGCTTGAACGTCTTCGCGCCGAATGCGCGTCCGAGTAGTTGATGTCCGAAACAGATGCCAAACATCGGAACACTCGTGTTCAGGAGTTGACGAATTTCCGCGACTTCCTTGTCCATCGACGCCGGATCGCCTGGCCCATTCGACAGAAAGATCCCGTCAGGATTCATAGCCAGCACTTCGCTGGCAGGCGTCGACGCGGGCACGACGGTAGTGCGAACGCCGAGTTCCGCCAGTTCGCGCAATGAATTTCGCTTCACGCCGAAGTCGTAACAGACGACGTGGAAACGTTCTTCGCCCACGGCAGGAAACTCGTATCGCTCCTTCGTCGTGACAACGCTGGCCAGCTCGCGGTTCTCCATCGGCGGCGACTGTCGCGCCTTCTCGACCAGACTGGCTTCGGCGAGATCGATCGTGGACAGACACGCACGCATCGCGCCTTTGTCGCGGATGTGACGGACGAGCGCGCGCGTGTCGATGCCTTCGATCGCCACGACCTTCCAGTGTTTCAAATAGTCGTGCAGGCTGTGTTCGGCGCGCCAACTGGAAACGATGCGGCTCGCTTCGCGCACCACGAATCCCTCGACCCACGGGCGCGCCGATTCGGAGTCGAGCTCGTTCACGCCGTAGTTGCCGATGAGCGGGTAGGTCATGCAAACGATCTGTCCCGCGTAGGACGGATCGGTAAGCACTTCCTGGTAGCCGGTCATCGACGTGTTAAAGACCATCTCGCCGCAAACTTCGCCTTCGGCAGCCCATGAGCTGCCACGAAATGTACGGCCGTCTTCGAGGGCAAGGAGCGCTGGTATTCGAATGGGCATCGTTTTTGATCTTGGGTCTTAGGCCTGGGGTCTTGGTTGATTTCAAAGGCCAAAGACCAAAAGCCCAAGACCAAAAACCAAGTACAAAGCACCAAGTTCTAAGTCACTGACTGCTTTTAATGAACTGCTGCGCTTCGTTCAACCATCGTTTGCTGGTGCGATACTTGTACGCGGGCGCCGTCTTTACCGCTTCGATGCAAGCCTGCATCAAGCTCGTCGCTTCGCGCTTGTGACCGAGCCCCGCGTGCGCCCGGCCCATTAGATACAACCCTTCGGGATCCGATGGACGATGCTCGAGAAACTGATCGAGCGCCATGCGCGCGTCTTCAAACTGGCCGGCGGCGATGTACGTGGCCGCGACCTCGCGCCAGATCTCGTATTGCGAATGCGCAGGATCGCGCGCGACTACGTGCTCGAAGTTCTGAATCGCGTCTGCGTATCGCTTCTGTTGTCGCGCGATGCGTCCGAGTTGATAACTCGCGTCGACCTCGCCGTCGTCGATCTGTAACGCGCGCTCGAAACGTTGACGCGCGGCCTCCAACTCGCCGCGGCTTTGATGAATCAACCCCAGATTGTAATGCGCCGACGCATCCGCCGGATTGAGCGTTGCCGACTCCAGGTTCTGCTTAAACGCAGCTTTCGCGCGATGACTCCCCATGATGTCGCTGAAGTAACTGCGCAGCAACATGAAGGCGAAGAAGAGGAGAAACGGCGAGCCTAAGAGGCTCGACAAGAGGCCTTGCACGATCGGATAGACAAACCCGTACGCAAACGAGGCCAGCAACGTGACCGCCAGCGCCCGCGGAATTGACATTCTAAACGCGTCTTTTACCGCCAACACGATGCCGACAAACAACACGAAGATCCACGGCATCCAGAAGAGTACATCTGAAACGATTGCCGGGTTCTTGAGTTGCTCCGCGGCTGCCGCGAATTCAGGCGACGAAAACATCGAGCGCACGTCGTCTGCCTGCTGAACCGTGTTGGCAACATACTGCGCCTGAAAACCGGTGTAGTGAAAAACAGTGGCGGCCAGGGTGCCGAAAATGTTCGCCGCTGTGAGCACATAAAAAATTGACGCTGCAACTGGCGCGTACTCCTGTGTGAGCACGACGCGAAAACTACCGCGCCGGTCAAACATGTTGGCGACGAGAGTCAGGAGCGGCACAAGTAGAATCGCGATCAACATCGCCGGCATTGCCGGCTCGGTCAACACGGAGAAGAATCCGTGTCCTCGAGGTCTGAGAGGTATGGCGCCGTATTTCCGCGAAACAAAGTCAAAAACAAACTGGCTGGCGACGGCGATCAGCGCCAGTGGCGCGAGCGAGCCGCGATCGCGAACTTCGCGCATCCCGCGCAGCGGTGCGTAGAAGATCATCAGCAGGAGGCGCAACCATTCAATCATAGGAAAACTAACGTTCAGCGCTGCTGCGGGCTCGCGTCGCTCAGCGGCGGCTCCTGAGGCTCAGGAGTCAAGCGCGGGGAGGGCGCCGTCAGAGGAGTGATGTCCTCATGATGTATCACACTCGCGGCGGTCAGCGGCCAGTAGCGAAACAGCGCCTTTCCGTAGATGTACTTTTTGGGCACCAGGCCCCAGATTCGTGAATCGCTCGAATTGTCGCGATTATCGCCCATCACGAAATAGTAATTATTCTTTACGTCGGTCGGTTCCATCGAGCGATGGGTCAGGTTCAGTCGCGGATCCAGGTACGACTCGGAGATCTCCGTCCCGTTCACGCGGACAACGCCTTCGACGATCTCGATGCGGTCGCCGGGAAGTCCTATCACTCGTTTGATATAACTCTTCGACGGATCCTCAGGAAACCAGAACACCACGATGTCGCCGCGTTCGACCTTCGGCGCCCATCGATACTCGTCGTAATAGATCAGCTTGTTGACGAAGATTCGTTCGCCGTCGTGCAGGCGCGGAAGCATCGACGTGCCTTCCACCTTCACTGGTTGCACGATGAAAACGACGACGAGCGCGGCGATCATGAGGGCGAAGATCAGATCGCGTAGCAACAAACGTGCTTCCGACCAGAGATCGTTGCGTGAAGCCTCTTCAGGCTTGTGTTCCTGGATGTCTTTGTCGTCGTCGACGTGGACGCCGCCAAATGGAGGCGGCCGGCGTTTTCGAATTCCAAACATAACTGGTCGAGTTTGAGGTTAGCTTTCGCTCCCGCGCTTGTCAAACCCCACTTATATCCCCGTTGTTCGGACGTGGCAAGCCAATTCCTTGACAGTCTTCGCTGACGCTATCTATCATCCTTCCCTGCATTTGCAGCCCAGACATCGTCCCCCGCGGGACCAGAAAAGAGGGCCCGAAGACGTGATCAAGTTAGACATCATCAATCGCGTTGCCGATAAAACCGGCGTGCCGAAAATGAAAGCCGAACAAGCCGTCGAAGCGCTCTTTCATTCGATGAAGGAAGCGCTGACTCGAGGCGAACGAATCGAGTTGCGCGGCTTCGGGGTGTTTGTGGTGAAACCGCGGAAGCGTGGCGTGGGGCGCAATCCTCGCACCGGCGAAGAGGTGGCGATTCCGTCCGGCAAGACGATTCGTTTCAAGCCGGGCAAGGAGTTGCAGGCGCACGACGATGGCGAAGTCGCGACTGATGGGGCGGACGACGACGAGTTTTAGTGTTACCAGGAGTTTTGATTTGTTGGGAGGCTAGAGATGGGAATGTTCCAGGCTCTAGCCTTTTGCTTTCATGGATAATTCGTTTCCAGAATCTGCTTTAGCCATATCGGATCGCGAGTGGTTGGTGCATGGCGGTTTGTTTGTTTTGACTGTGGTCACGACGACGCTCGCCGGCGTCGCGCTCGCTGCCCCTGATTTCAATCCGACGGAACCGCCGTGGTCGGGTTTGTTGGATTACCTGCTCTACATTCCGCTCGCGCTTTTCTACTACTGCGCCGATCTCTTCCGTTATGCATTGACTCATCCGGTTGCGCTCTCGGATGGAGTCGCGTTCTCGTTGTCGCTGCTCGCGATCCTGTTCTCGCACGAGATGGGACACTACCTCGCGTGTCGTTACTACGGCGTCAATGCGACGTTGCCGTTCTTCATTCCTGCGCCGCCTGTTTTTCTTGCCGGGACGTTCGGGGCGTTTATCAAGATTCGTTCGCCGATTCCGTCGCGTCGGGCGTTGTTCGACATCGGCCTCGCTGGTCCGCTTGCCGGATTTGTGGTTGCGGCGCCGTTGTCGGTCGTGGGGATTTTGACGGTGGGACCACCGGTCGAACCGCAGGCGGGACACATGGTCTACTTCAACGATCCGCCGTTGTTTCGTTTGTTGAGCTGGTGGTTGGGAGTGCCGCTGGATCCAAACTCGCCGATCAACCCGTACTACATGGCGGCGTGGATTGGATTGCTGGTGACGAGTTTGAATTTAACGCCGGTGGGCCAACTCGATGGTGGACACGGAATCTACGCGCTCTTCGGTGCTCGCGCTCACGCGCTGATCGGTCGCCTCGCCTTCGTCACAGCCGTGGTGCTCGCCATCCTCGGTTTCTGGTGGCATCACAGCCCGAGCGGCTTTCTCTTTGCGATACTGGTGGGAATCATCCTCCGCTTCCCCCACCCCGAACCCGCTCGCATGGAACCACTCGGCGCCAACCGCCTCGTGATAGCGATCCTGACCCTTATCGTTTACGCGTTGTGCTTCTGGCCCTTCCCGATCTCGATCACGTGATGAACTAAACGGCCGACACTGCAGGAAGCAGGCCTTTGATCTCGCGCACGACGCGATGGACTTCTTCCTGGTTCGCGAGGGCGATCATGAAGAATTTGTAGCCCTGGTGGAAGCAGATGACGCCGTTGGCGAACAACCAGATGCCGTCCAAAAACGGGTTGCCGCCGAGTAGCCAACTGATCGGGGCGCCGACGATCGGACCAGGCTGGAAGATCTGCGCCCACATGGCCGCCCCCGCCGCACAACTGAACGCACCCAGCAACGGAGCGCCAACATACTTCGCGATGTTTCGTTCAAACTCCACGCGTTGTTGCTCGGCTTCGTCGAGCTCGCCGCGACCAATCAAGTCTTCGCGCTTCTTCAGGTAACCATCAAACTTCTCGCCCGCCTTACGAAGTCCATAAACAGGCAACGCCGAATGCGTCAGCCAGTGCGGATGGGCGCCGAGAAGCACGGCATCCAAACCCGGAAACGCGGCGCCGGCACGAATACCTAACACCAGCGACACAGAAACAACGGCCGCCTTGCCCGGGTTGTGCTTGATCCAATCCTTCGCTTTCAAAACACCGACGGTCGCCGCACTCGAAGCCCGCGTCAGTCGCGCACCCTTGTCGAAAACCTGCGACGCGCGGTCGTAATGCTTCTTCGCGTCCTCATAAACTTCGCCCGCCTTGCGGCTGGCATCACCGGCGACGTCGCGAAACCTCTCACCGGCCATCTTCACACCTTTAGCCGCGCGACGAGTCGCTTCACTGACGTCTTCGTCCTCACTCAGTCGTTCAGCTTCGGCGCGCAACTTTTCGGCGCCGCTGGCCATTGTCTCGGCGCCCCGCTTCGCAGCCTCACCAGCCGCCCGCGCGCCTTCGCCAACGATATCGGAGATCGCAAACTTCTCGTCCAGCTCGCGTGCCTTGCGCCGCGCCGCCTGCTGCCACTCGTCTAACTTTTCTTTGTAATCAGCCATTCTCGTTCCTCAAAATCGTTAACCACAAAAGGCGCAAGAAAGCACAAAAGGCACAAGAATCATAAAGAGAAAACCACCTTGCGCTCTTTTGTGCCTTTCCGTGGCTCAGTCTCAGTCGCGTTGTACGTCGCCCGCCGCAACCGAGTTCGATATCATCAGCGGCTCTATCGGCATCACGCGATCCCGGCCAGTTCTCTTCGCTTCGTACAAAGCGACGTCTGCCGCCTTTAAGATGCCAGAAGCAGTTTGCGCGTCTGTCGGGCATTCTGCAACCCCGAAACTCGCCGTAATCCGGCCTCCCGACGGCGTCTCCAAAGCCTTGATCGCGAGCCGCAATCTTTCCGCAACCTCCAGTCCGCCGCTCTGACTCGTCTCCACCAGCAGCACCGCGAACTCCTCGCCCCCGATGCGCGCCGCGAGGTCGATACCGCGCGTACCCTCACGCAGCACGCGGCTGATCCGCCGTATGGCATCGTCGCCCGCATCGTGACCAAACGTGTCGTTCAGGTTCTTGAAATTGTCGATGTCTATCATTAACAGACTGAACGGACGCTCGAAGCGCAGCACGCGTCCGACCTCGCGCTCCAGTTGACGCTCGAACCGGCGACGGTTGGCGAGCCCGGTCAGATGGTCCGTAAACGCCGCCTCTTCGCAGGAGTCGAGATAAGCTTTGAACTCGAGCAGCGTCCTGGTCCGAGCGAGCATGAGGTCCAGGTCAGTCGGGTCAGTGATGTAACCGAGCGCACCCACCTCCGACGCGCGCCGCAGATCCTCCGCGCGGCGACTGGCGGCCGTCTGCATGATCACCGGAATAAACTTCGTCAGCGGGTTGGACCGTATCCGTTGGGCCAACTCGTAACCATTCATGCGCGGCATCATGACGTCCGTAATCACCAGGTCAGGCTGGTAGGATTCGATGGCCGCGAGCGCCTCATCGCCGTCGGTTGCGGTGGTGACGTTGTAGCCGGCCAAAGTGAAGGCGGCTTCCAGCAGTCCGAGTTTATCGGGATTATCGTCGACGATAAGGATGGTTGATTTGGGTTCCATAAAACGTGGGTGTTGGACCTATAAATGTTGCGCCCCTGATGAGCTTCATGCTACAGTTCGAGCCTCGGTAACAACGTTCGTGCCGGTACTCGCCCTAAGCGTCGCGTCAAAGATTCAATCGAAAGAGAGCAAACATACCCGGGAAATGTCACGGCGGGTTTCCTTACAATCGTAGAAACGTACCCGCCTGGACCACTTGAATTCGAACTACGCTGCCAAAGGCGACTCAAAGAAAGACCTGTTAACTCGACCCCAGAGAGACGTGCGGATGAAGGCCCCCCAGGAACACAAGCGTGCGAGAGATTTGACGATGGATGATCGCGCCACGTTAATTCGTGGGCTGGAATTTGGTTCGACACTAAGTGACTCCCTCGTCGCCGATCTAGCTCGTAGCTCAGTGGTCCTCGACTTCCGGCGCCGCCGTTTTGTCTACCGCGCCGGCGAACCCGCAGATTGCCTCTACGCCATCGTTCGAGGCCGAATAAAGCTCTGCCGCATCGAAACGGACACGGGTCGGGAAGCCGTTATCGACATCCTTCCTGAGGGATCGCTCTTCGGCGAGTCAGCGCTCTATTCGCTAGCGGGGCAACGTGCGAATTCGGCAATTGCCTATGAAAACTCCAGGCTCCTCCGAATCCAGGTCGGGGATTTCAAACGGGGGATGGTTGAGGATGACCGGCTTCATGATTACACTTTCCGACTAATCGGTCAACGACTTGATCACGCCGAGCGCCGCCTCGCCGATTTTGCTCTAAATGCTATCCCCGCCCGCCTTGACAGCCTGCTGGCCGATTTTTCCGTGCGTTATGGCGTCTCTGAACCCGAAGGTGTGCTCATCGACATACCCCTACCTCATCGCGAAATTGCCTCCATCGTCGGCTCGACCCGTGAGAGCGTGACCGTCCGCTTGAACGCCATGCGCCGCGCAGGTACGATCGCTTTCGTCAAACGACGAATACTGCTCAAGAGACCGGCCGCGCTGTAGTTTTATGCCCGGTCGACGCGCGGCGTGTGGTCTTTAGTGGCGATGAAGTGTCCAACCTGCGGTAAACCAGTCGAATGGAAAGATAATCAGTATCGTCCGTTCTGCTCCGAACGGTGCCAACTCGTCGACTTGGGACGTTGGGTCGAGGGCGAGTATCGTGTACCCGGCGAATCGCTCCCCAGCGAACAAACCGATCCGTCGGACGATGAATCTGAGAACGTGTGATGAAGCGACAGAAATACAGAATTATCCCGGCGCTGGCACTGGTGTGCGGCGCGATCCTCCTGGCCTCCTGCAATGCAACGGACGTTAAAGTCTCGGAAAAGAAGACGCCCGTCGTCTCCGCGCCTCCGGCCAACACAACCTATCCCATGCCTCCGATTGAGACGAGCTCAATCAACAGCCTGGGATGGACCACCGACGGCGGCAAACGCAGCCTGTTCTCCGAGTACAAAGGAAAGGTGCTGGTGCTCGACTACTACGCGACGTGGTGTAATCCGTGCCGCAAGAGTGTTCCTCACCTGATCGAGTTGCAAAAGAAGCACGCCGAGCAGGGACTGCAAGTGATCGGTCTGAATGTCGGCGGGCCTGACGACGTGGAAAGGGTCCCGGGCTTCGCGAAAGAGCTCGGCATTCAGTACCCGCTCGCGATACCTGACGATGAATTGGTGTCGTTCATGCTCGGCGACAACAACGGAATTCCCCAAACATTTGTGTTCGATCGCCAGGGTGTGCTCGTGGATCATGTGGAGGGTTTCGGTCCGACCACTGGACCACGAATCGATCAGGCAGTCGAAACAGCGCTGAAAACTTCCGTCCCTTAAACCATTAGATCCAAACAGGTCGAACTTTGCGAAGAGCTAAAATACTGACTACTTTGGGCCCGGCTTCGCGTGAACCCGAAGTCATGGAGCGGCTGCTCGCCGCGGGCGCCAACGGCGTGCGCATCAACATGTCGCACGGCACGCACGAAGAGAAAGCTGAAGACATTCGTCTCGCACGGGAGACCGCGCAACGGATGGGCCGGCCCATCGCCGTCCTCGTTGACCTTTCCGGCCCGAAGATCCGCACCGGTGAACTGAAGGACGACAAACCGCTTCACCTCGTCGCAGGTGAGCAATTCATCATCACTACCAGACCGATTGTCGGCGAGGGCCACCAGGTGTCGACGAACTATCCCGACCTCGCGCGCGTCGTCAAGCCGGGTACACGTTTGTTGCTCGACGATGGCGCTTTGAGTTTGATCGTCGAGAGTACGACCGACACCGACGTTGTCTGTCGCGTCATCGACGGAGGCATGCTGGCCGAGCGTAAAGGAATCAATCTGCCCGGTGTCGCACTGCCGATCGACTCGCTGACGCAGAAAGACATCGTCGATCTCAACTGGGCGGTCCAACAGCAAGCCGATTACATCGCGTTGTCGTTCGTGCGGACCGCACAGGATTGCGAACGCGCGAAGCAGCTGATCGCGGACGCAGGCGGACGCGCGCCGTTGATCGCGAAGATCGAAAAAGCCGAAGCAATCGACCATCTCGACGAGATCATCGCCGCCGCCGACGGGATCATGGTCGCGCGTGGCGATCTCGGCGTGGAGACAAGCGTCGAGCTCGTGCCGGTTTATCAGAAACGGATTATCGAACGTTCAATT
>DASTOZ010000139.1:0-2831 GCA_035762365.1 Pyrinomonadaceae bacterium
AGAATCCTTGGTCTTCAACGGCGCCCAATAGCAGTCCGTATCGCTCGAATTCGTCTGCGTTCACAGGAGTTTCTTGATGTCTTACCGGAAAGTCGCCTTTCGTCTGGCGTTCGCTTTTGCCTTGTCCATCTTGGCTGCCGCCGGCGTTTTCGCCCAGCAGGAGCAGCAAGACCCGACGAACAAACCTCGCAACGTCAAGCCGGAACTGAAAAAGGCCTACAAAGACTGGCTGGACAAAGACGTCACCTACATCATCACCGACGAAGAACGCAAAGCCTTCAAAAAACTGGCCAACGACGACGAGCGTGAACGCTTCATCGAGGAATTCTGGCGCCGCCGCGATCCCGATCCGGACACAGACGAGAACGAGTTCAAGGAAGAGTATTACGAGCGCATCGCCTACGCCAACGAGCACTTCAGCTCCGGAATCCCGGGTTGGAAATCCGACCGCGGCCGAATCTGGATCATGTACGGCAAGCCCGATGGTCGCGAGACACACCCGATGGGCGGCGCTTACGAACGTCCCTCGTACGAAGGCGGCGGTTCAACTACAACCTATCCATTCGAAGTCTGGTTCTATCGTTACATTGCCGGCGTAGGCTCGGGAGTCGAGATCGAGTTCGTCGATCCGACCGGAAGCGGCGAGTACCGCATCGCGCGCAATCCAAACGAAAAAGACGCGATGCTCATGATTCCCGGCGCGGGCCTGACGCTTTCCGAGCAGTTGGGTTTGACCGACAAGTCCGACCGCATCACGGGTGCAAACGGCATCGGTAACTCGCAGTATCAACGCGAACAGGACAGCCCATTTTCGCGTCTGCAACTGCTTGCCGACCTGAGCCGTCCACCGCAAGTGAAATTCAACGACCTCGCTACGGCGGTGACCACCGGTGTCGTCGAAGAGAACCCGCTGAACTTCGATCTGCGCATTGACTTCTTCCGTCAGTCGGATGAACGCGTAATCACTGCATTCACGATTCAGGCTGAGAACAAAGACCTCGTCTTCCAGGACAGTGGCGGCTTGCAGCAGGCGCGCATGAACATCTTCGCGCGCATCACGTCGGTTGCCGGTCGACGCGTCGGTATCTTTGAAGATCCGGTCGTCACGACTGCCACCGCCGAAGAACTCAGCGAAGCCAAAGACCGGAAGTCGGCGTATCAGAAAGCCGTTCCGCTCGCGCCCGGCACTTACAAAGTCGACGTGATCGTGCGCGATACCGCTTCCGGCGCAACCGGCTTGAAACAACTCGGCTTCACCGTGCCGAAGTACGATTCCGAGAAACTTTCCACCTCGACGATGATTCTCGCGGCTAAGCTGGAAAGCCTCAACGATCAACCCGCCGTGGGCCAATTCGTAATCGGCACGACGAAGGTGATCCCGAACGTGTCGGGCATTTACCATCGCGGCTCGCCCGTTGGCGTGTATCTGCAAATCTACAACGCCGGTATCGATCAAACGACTCTGCGCCCGTCAGTCGACGTCGAATACGCGTTGATCAAAGACGGCAAAGAGTTGGGCAAGATGGCGGAAGACTGGAAGGGTTTGAGCGATTCCGGCCAGCGGCTGACGCTCGCTAAGCTGATCGACACGCGCAACCTGGGCGTCGGCGAGTACGAAGTCGCGATTCGCATTCGCGACCGCGTCACGGGACAGTCGCTGTCGCCTTCGCAGAAGTTCACCGTCGTACAGTAGTAGCCACTGCAACGCACAAGCACAGCAGGTCGTCTCCCCGCACGGTCTGACCACAACTTCATCTGAAAGGGAGACTGCGTATGTCTTTCTCTTCTCTCTCGAAAGCGCGCAGGTTCGCGGCGCTTCTCGTCCTCGTTTCCATTCCATCACTGACCGTTCCAGCCCAGCAGCAAAAACAGAACCCGGAAGAAAAGCCCCGCAAGGTCAAGGAGGAACCCAACAAGGCTTACAAGCAATGGATCAACGACCACGAGTTGATCCTCACGCAAGCCGAACGCGACGCCTGGAAAAAACTCGAAACCGACGAAGAGCGCGATCAGTACATCCAGGCGATCTGGCGCAGCCGCGATCCTGATCCCGACACGGAAGAGAATGAATTCAAGCAGGAGTTTTACGAGCGTGTCGCTTACGCAAACGAACACTTCTCTTCCGGCAAGCCCGGGCGAATGACGGATCGCGGCCGGATCTATATCAAGTTTGGAAAGCCTGACTCGACCGAGTCGCACCCCGCTGGCGGCGCCTACGAACGCGAGTCATGGGAAGGCGGCGGCTCGACGACAACCTATCCATTCGAGCGCTGGTTCTATCGATACATTCCGAACGTTGGAAGCGGTGTGAATCTCGAGTTTGTCGATCCAACGGGAAGCGGCGAGTACCGGCTGGCGAAGAACCCTGACGAGAAGGATGCTTTGATTCACATCGGCGGTGGTCCAACATTCGCCGAGCTAGCCGGATTCGAGGATCGCGGCCAACGCCTGATGAACCTCGGCGGTTATGGTCTCTCCAACTGCCGGCGAGCACAGGATTGTCCTTTTGAAGTACTGGATCTGATGCGTGGTCTAGAACAGGACCTACCAAACGCGCGCAATGGCATCGGAACTCTCACCAACACTCCAACCGTCGACGACAGCACGATCAATTTCGAGAGTCAGATCAACTTCTTTCGACTCTCAGACAATCGCGTCGTCGCGCACCTTACAATCCAGGCTGACAACGACCAGCTCAGTTTCGCTGACAGCGGCGGCCTGCAAACCGCGCGCATGAACGTCTTTGGTTGGATAACGACCGTCGCCGATCGACGCGTTGGCAAGTTTGAAGAGTCAGTCAGCACAACTGCCACTGCCGAAGAGTTGAGTAG
>DASTOZ010000140.1:0-2821 GCA_035762365.1 Pyrinomonadaceae bacterium
CCCGCCTGATACAGCGGATGGTTGCACGTCGTCAAAGCTCGTGGAAATGGTCGAACCGAAGCCACCAAGACCATCACCCAGGACGACATGGAACCGTGGCAGGCCGCCGGGTCCGTTGTGAGTGGCATCGACACCTGCGACATCCAGCTTGGTATCGCCATTGAAGTCGGCGATGACGGGACCCATAAACCCCGCATTCGGAGAATTGACGGTTGCAGGAGCACTAAGATTTCCGGTGCCGTCGCCAAGCATTACGACAAAGCTGCCATTGCTTACTGCCACGATGTCGAGCTTGCCATCGTTATTCAGATCTGCGCGTTCGACGCCGAACGTGCCGGCTTCGTTTGGACCAACGGCGAATCGAAAACCTCCGGCGCCGTTACCAAACAGAATTCCCGCTGAACCGGTCGCGGCTGACGCGAGGTCGAGATTCGAGTCGCCATCGAAGTCGGCGATGACGGTATTTGCGCCGGGATCGCGACCAAGGCTGCCCATGCCGTACCAGAAAGGTGATCCAAACACGCCATTACCAGTGTTCAGTAGCACCGTTGTGCCGCCGACGATATCGAGTTTTCCGTCTTTGTTGAGATCTCCTAAAGTGACGAAACCTGGTCTACCGAAATTGAGCACGTTGATGTTTGTCGCTGTACCCAGGCATCCGGCTCCGTCTCCCACGTGGATTTGAATTTGTGCTGAAGAAATATTTGCCAGCACCAGATCGAGTTTGCCGTCGCCGGTAACGTCGCCGGCTGCCACGCCCGAACTGCCTATCACTCCGCACGAAGCAGCGTTGAATTGTCCGTTGCCGATTCCGAGTCGGATTTGAGTAGTGTTGCCTGAAGAAGTTGCGAGATCGAGTTTGCCGTCGCTGTTGAAGTCAGCAGCGATAATCTTACTGGCCTGCGCTGCAAAGGATGCCGGCGCGCTGAAGCCTCCCTGACCGTTGCCAAGCAGGATAGTTATTGCGGAACCGCTGGCCATCGCGATGTCGAGGGTGCCGTTGTTGTTGAAATCGCCGGCCGTCAAGTCCTGGCCCGCGAAGACAGTGTTGAATGTCGCGGCTGGTTCGAACACGCCGGAGCCGTTATTACGAAGTAGCGAGATTGTGCCGGAGGAGTTGCTGGCGGAGACGATGTCAGGCTTTCCATCGCCGGTGAAATCTGCGGCGACGACACTCAGCGGAAACGTCCCGACCGGATGTGTGACAGTAATCGCCGGTTCGCCCCGACCAACCTTCAACAGCACTGTTACAGTCGAGGCGTCTGCGTTTGCGACGGCGAGATCTGGACGTCCATCGCCGTCGAAGTCGGCAGATGCAACTGAACGGACATCAGCACCGACGGGATAAACGGGAGGTTGGGTGAAACTGGCGAGAGCGCAACTTTGAGCAAATGTTTGTAGACACAGCGCACTAAGCGTCGTCAACAACAATATAGCAACACAAATCTTCGTCATTTTTGATTGAAATATGAAACTAGTGGTTAGCTTGAGACTGCAGCTATCAAGGGATAGACGAGAGGAATATACGTTCGGATCTGAAGATTTTCAAGGTTAGGTAAGTCGTTCGCGTGTTGCGCGCGCAAGCGTACGTACGAAAGTGAACAAACTACTACTGACGAACATGCTAGGTTGGCCGAACCCAAAATGTCGTTTATGCAAGAGAATCTGGACGCTGTCATTTCCAGCAAGGTGGATGATCTCTACCGGAAGGCCATCGAAAACGATGTCAAGGACTACGCTATCTTCCTTACTGACACCGAATCGACGGTCATCAACTGGAACCGTGCCGCTGAGCGCATCCTGGGGTTTCGCGAGGATGAAATCGTCGGTAAATCGGCGTTTATCTTGTTTACTCCCGAAGATCGCGCGGCGAACGTTCCCGAGGCCGAAGTCGCGACTGCCATACAGAAAGGACGCGCGGAAGATGAGCGATGGCATATCCGGCGCGACAATTCGAGGTTTTGGGCAAGTGGCATTCTAAACCCGGTTCGTGATGAAAGCGGCGAGTTGCTCGGGTTCCTCAAAGTCATGCGAGACATGACTGAGAGGCGACGACTCGAAGAGGAGCGTGACCGGTTCTTTACGTTGTCAATCGACCTGCTGTGCATTGTTCATCTCGACGGATACTTCGTACGCACGAATCCAGCATTTCACAAGGTGCTCGGCTACTCCGAAGACGAGCTCCGAAACCACCGGGTTTTCGACTTCCTACACCCCGACGATCAGGCGTCTGCAATAACTGAGTACGAAAAACTAAGAGGCGGCAAACCTACCAAGTCGCTCGAAAATCGTTTTCGTTGCAAGAACGGTCAATACAAATGGGTGGCCTGGAGCTATTACCCGGTTCCGGAAGAATCGATCGGGTACGGTGTCGGTAGAGACATCAGCAACGATAGACGCATGACCGAAGCGTTGAGATCGCACGCGGCGGAACTGGAACAAGCGAACAGGGTTAAAGACGAATTTCTCGCGATCCTCTCGCACGAACTACGCACGCCTCTCACGTCGATCCTTGGTTGGACCCGTCTGTTGCGCGCAGGCAAACTGGAAAAAGTCGAGCACGATCGCGCCATTGAAATCGTCGAGCGTAATGCCGAGGCCCAGATGAAGCTGATAGAGGATTTGCTCGACGTCTCGCGAATCATCACCGGTAAGCTTCGGATTGAGTTTCAACCGGTCCAGTTTGCGGCAATTGTTGAAGAATGTGTGGACGAGTTCCGCCCTGCCGCGGAAGCAAAGGGCATAGTAGTACGGGCCGACATCGACGCAACTGCGGGCCCGATACTCGGAGACTCGACGCGTCTCAAGCAAATCGTCGCCA
>DASTOZ010000141.1:0-3785 GCA_035762365.1 Pyrinomonadaceae bacterium
TACGTGCCGATCTTGTTTGCGGTGTCGCCGTTTGCCGCGATGCGATCCGCGCCCACAACCACCGCGTCCACCTTGCCACTCTTCATCACATGACCAGCCATGTTATCAGTGATCACAGTGACGGGAATGTCGTCTTTTGCCAGCTCCCAGGCCGTTAAGCGCAAGCCCTGTAGAAACGGTCGTGTTTCATCCGCGATAACCGCGACTTTCTTTCCCGCGTCACGCGCGCCGCGTACGACTCCGAGCGCCGTGCCGTAGTCGCCGGCAGTTGCTAACGCTCCGGCGTTGCAGTGTGTGAGCACAGTCGCGCCGTCGGGGATGAGTGGACCACCATGTTTGCCTATCGCGCGATTCGCGGCGATGTCTTCTTCAAAGATCGCGAGCGCTTCGGCGACCAGCTTCTTCTTAACGGCTTCGACGTCGCCGAGATCTTTATTTTTTTGAAACGCGCCGCGCATCCGTTCGATGGCCCAGAAAAGATTGACGGCAGTAGGACGCGTTTGGCCCATCACGTCGCAGATGTAGACCAGATCGTCTTCCAGATCGGCGACCGAAGTTCCCACCGACTGGTTCGCGCCGAGTGCGATTCCCATTGCTGCGGCGACGCCGATCGCCGGAGCTCCGCGTATTACCATTTTACGGATGGCTTCCGCGACTTCGTCGTAAGAGCGAAGCATCAGGTAGGTTTCTTCAGACGGCAGCAGCCGCTGGTCCAACATTCGTACGCCGTCTTTTGTCCACTCGACTGTTTTTATCATGAGTGTGCATCTTACTTTCGCTTGACGCGCGTGTGCAATGCGTCTGATCGTTGGTTTGCGTTTGACAGCGCTTATCGCGCGTGTTAGTGTGCCGCCTTCGTAAACGCTCTTTGTAGACAATAAGTGTTTGGGTGCCCCGAAGAGGGGAGAATAGGGAAGCGGGTGAGAATCCCGCGCGGTCGCGCCACTGTGATGAACACGCCTCGGCGATGTTCTAGCCAGGAGACCTGCCTGAGACACTTGCAGCCTCTAAACACCCGCGCAAGGTGTTCAGGCCGCTCCGGGTTTACACGAGTCCCGCTGACGCCTGCTTCCTTGCCGGAGGAACATTGAGGTCGGTGGGACTTTCTTGTTAGCACCACTTCTCAAAACTAAATCGCTCCGTGCACTGCTCCTGATCTACCTCGCGCTGGCGTGCGCGTGCCATGGCGGCAGGACAGCTTCCCATAATCCAACAACAACTCGCGAAATTACCGACGATGCAGGTCGACGAGTGTCGCTCCCCGCGCGTGTCGACCGTGTCATCTCGCTTGCGCCGAACCTCACCGAGATCGTCTTCGCGGTCGGCGGCGGCGATCGTCTCGTGGGAAACACGACTTACTGCGATTACCCACCCGAAGCGAAGACGGTGACAAAGGTCGGCGATTCGCTGCAACCGAGTCTCGAGCGGATCATCGCGCTGCGTCCGCAACTCGTCCTAATCTCGACGGCTTCGCAACTCGAGGTATTCACGCAACAGCTTCACAACCAGAACATCGCCGTGTTCGTCACGGATCCACACGATCTTGAAGGCGTGTTTCGTACGATCGAACAAGTCGGTCAGATATTCGGACAAACTGAACAGGCGAGCGCGCTGGTGAAGAAACTTCGCGAGCGCACGAACGTGGTCCAGCAGGCGGTCCAAAACGCGAAACCTGTTCGCGTGTTTTATCAAACCTCGGGCGAGCCGCTCTACACGATCGGGAAAGATGCGTTTGTCACGGACCTGATCCGGCGTGCGGGAGGGGTTTCTGTAACGGCTGACGTTCCGGGGGCGTGGCCCAAGTACAGCAGCGAGTCGGCGCTCGCGGCGAGGCCCGAAGCGATCATTCTGCCAACTGGCGGATCGATGGGTGCGGCAAATTCGACAGTGGCGGAAGCGCTGCGCAATTCGCCTGCGGCCGTCGCCGGGCGCGTTTACAAAATAAACGACGACTATCTCGCTCGTCCTGGTCCACGACTCGTCGACGGACTGGAAGGGCTGGCCCGGGCGCTACATCCGGAGGCGTTCAATCAATGAGTTATCTCGCAAAGGCGCAAAGGCGCCAAGTAATTGGAAGGTTCTTTTCTTTCCTTTGCGTCTTTGCGCCTTTGCGTGAGAGCAAGCAATGACGGTAGCGCTTTCAGATCCGGCAGGCGTAATTGCAATGCGCCGCGATCGCGTCACGTTGCGCAAGACGCTCGTGTCGTGCGCGTTGCTGGCGATCGCGTTATTGCTGACGGTGATTTTGTTGTCGCTTGTGGGAAGTGAACAACTGCCGGTGCGATCGTCGTTGTGCGCGCTGCTGTCGTTCGGAACGTCTCCGTGCGGTTTGAGTCAGGACCAGTTCGACATCCTGTTTCAGATCCGCTTGCCGCGAATCGTGCTTGCCGCTGCGGTTGGCGGCTCGCTGGCCACCGCGGGCGCGAGTTACCAGGCGCTGCTGCGTAACCCGCTTGCCGAACCTTACCTTCTCGGAATTTCAAATGGCGCCGCGGTCGGAACGATGGTCGCGCTCGTGTTCTTCGGCGCGAACGAATGGAGTCGTCCGGTGCTGGCGTTCGCGGGTTCGCTTCTTGCGACACTCTCCGTTTATCGACTCGCCCGCGGACGCGCCGGCGCTACACCTGAACGTCTGATACTCGCGGGCGTCATCGTCACCACCTTTCTTTCGTCTGTGATCGTTTTCGTCACGACGCTGATGGACGCGACGCGCATTCGTTCGTTCACGTTCTGGCTACTCGGCGATCTCTCCGGAACGAGCAAAACCCTGCTACCGCTCACGGTTTCGATCGCCATCGCGGGCGCTGTGGCACTCACGCTCAACGCGCGTTCACTGAACCTGCTGATGCTTGGCGAACGCGACGCTTTCGATCTCGGCGTTGAAGTCGGACGCGTGCGAATTGTGGTGTTCGTGGTAGCGAGTCTGCTGGTTGGGAGTTCAGTCGCGGCGAGTGGATCGGTCGGTTACGTGGGACTGGTCGTGCCGCATCTCGCCAGACTCTCGCTTGGCAGCGACAACCGGATCAACATCCCTGCGGCAGCGCTCGGCGGTGCGCTCTTTGTCATCGTCGCGGACACTGTCGCACGCACGATCATCGCGCCGCGCGAACTTCCGGTCGGCGCAATTACTGCGCTGATCGGCGCGCCATTGTTTATCTATCTCTTGAAGAAGGCCTGACGTGCTCGAAGCTCACGATTTAACGATCAGCTACGACGACCGTGTCGCCGTGTCGAATGTGACGCTGACACTCGACGCCGGTGAGATCACCGCACTGCTTGGGCCAAACGGCGCGGGCAAGTCGACGTTGCTGCGAAGCTTGAACGGACAGGTCTCGCGCGCTTCGGGCGCCGTCGTGTTGGACGGTCAGCCGATCGAAAAGTACAACCGCCGGACGATTGGCCGGCGTGTTGCCGTAGTCGCGCAGGAAGCGGAGCTGCGGTTTCCGGTGACGGTGCTGGAATTCGTGCTCGGTGGACGTTTCGCGTGGGGACCTAATTCAGGTTGGGGCTGGGAAACAGAACGGGATCTCGCTGTTGCCGCGGAAGTGCTTGCGGAGACTGAGCTAACGGCACTGAGTGGACGGTTGATGAACGAACTGTCGGGCGGTGAACGTCAGCGTGCGGTTCTTGCGCGCGCGCTCGCGACCGAGGCGTCGTTCCTTCTGCTCGACGAGCCAACCGCGAACCTCGATCTCTCGCATCAGGCAATGTTGCTAAACCTCGTGCGAAATCGCTGCGACAAACGAGAGGCGTCGGCGCTCGTCGTCACTCACGATCTCAATCTC
>DASTOZ010000142.1:0-10034 GCA_035762365.1 Pyrinomonadaceae bacterium
TGCGGTCTCGGCGTCTCTGCGGTTGATCGCTTTCCCGCAGGAATCTACCGCAGAGGCGCAGAGCTTACGCACAGTTCGCAGAGATAACGCAATTTAGGGGACCACCAGCGCTTCTGGGAGTAGCGGTTGAAGTGCGAGGATCTGTAGTATTGGCTCACTGTTTGGGGCCGAGTCACTAAAATGCAAGTCGCAAGCGCAGCGTGAAAAACGAGAATTCGTGATCGATGAAGTAATGCTCTGGGGTGTCTAACGGACTGTGAGCCAATCTTCCGTCGAGGTCCAGTGGAAAGAACAAAGTGATCGCCGGCGTCGTATCATCCGCCTTATGCTGATCGTTGTCCTCATGATCTTCTTGTTGCTCGTGGGATTTTGGTTTTGGGTGACTCAGCCTCTGTTATGGAGCGCGAAACCTGGATCCGAAAGGACCGCCGATCCTTCACTTCTTCAAGCTCACGTTCATAAGCTCTCCGTCGAACTGGGCCCGCGCGACGAAAGACACATCGAGAATCTCGATCGCGTCGCAGCGTACGTCAACGACGAGTTCAGCAAAACCACTTCGTCTGTTTCGGAGCAGGTTTACAGCGTTCGCGGCGACACGTATCGCAATGTGATCGCGCGATTTGGTCCAGAGACAGCGGAGCGAATCGTTGTCGGCGCGCACTACGACGCGGCTGGGCCATTGCCCGGCGCTGACGACAACGCCAGCGGTGTCGCCGGATTGCTCGAGCTCGCGCGTTTGCTGGGCCAACAACAACCGCCGCTTCAAGTGGAGCTCGTCGCGTTCACGCTGGAAGAGCCGCCGCAGTTTCGCACGGCGGGCATGGGAAGTTCGGTCCATGCCAAATCGCTACGCCAGCAGAACGTGCGCGTGCGAGCGATGTTTAGTCTGGAGATGATTGGGTATTTCAGTGACGCCGCAAACAGCCAGGGCTTTCCGGTCAGCGTCATGAGCACTTTGTATCCATCGAGGGGAAACTTCATCGCGGTGGTTGGGCGGCTTAGCGACTGGTCGTTGGCGCGCCGCACGAAGTCGGCGATGCGCAGCGCTTCGCCGCTGCCCGTTTATTCAATCAACGCTCCGAGCGTGGTACCGGGTGTCGATTTCTCCGACCAACTGAACTACTGGGCCGCCGGATACGACGCAATCATGATCACCGACACCGCCTTCTACCGCAATCCTCACTACCACACCGCCAACGACACCGAAGAGAAGCTCGATTACAAACGCATGGCGATGGTTGTTGAAGGTGTCTATGCGGCGGTCATGGATCTCGCGCGGGAGTAGGACCGTACCTAATTGAGATTTGTTTTAATCAGCTTCGCATGTACCTGGAGGACCGGGTTCTTTGAGTACATGAGGGAATCCAACAGGGTTGAAGATTCATCGCCCTTTTTTCCCTGAAGAAGACGGAGCAGTTCCAACAGTTCTTTTTCTGTGAGACGCAGCGTTGCGATCATCCTGAGCAAGGGAACGATTGGGCTGGTGAGGTCAAGCCCTCAATGTAAGGAAGAAGACACTGCACGCGCTCACCTTGCTGTACCTTTCGTTCGGTGTAAACGGCGTTTGTGACGCTTCCAGGCATTTTGTAAAACTCGTCGCCGTTGTAGACCATCTGGTCCGAGCACGACAATGCCGTCAACCGAAGGTTCGGCGGGATTTGATTCAACATGCGCAGGGCGTGATCCTTGTCGAGTAGTAGCATCTGGCTGATGATCTTGCTGCGCAAGGATAATGCATCCAGTTTCAAGTCGAACGCATATGACCGGTAATTGACTCGCGTGTCGACGGGAATTCGCGGTTTGCCCTTGAGCCGCACCTCGTTCTGGACAGCCGAGGTTAAAATGAAAGCTTCAGCGAGGATTTCTTGCTTCCATTTCTTGTCCACGTTGTTAGCAGCAGCGACGCGCAGAACGATGTCTATTGCAAATTCTGCCGGAAGCGAGCGGGCGTCGTTGATGAGATTTTGCAGGTCGACGGAGCGTTTTGCCGCGGGATTCTTCAATAAGAACCGTGAGGAATAAAACGGCGCCTCGCTTTAACTCGATCGATGAGTCAAGGCAAGGCGCCAGGTTGTTTCAGGTTACGTTCAGCTAACAGATCAATTCGTGCCTGGCGCGCGGGCGCAGACGGCTTTGCGAGAGGTCCATCATGAGGGTTTTGTTCTGGAGGGTGGGCGAGCCACGAACGGGGCCGCCTTTTCGTTTGTCGTTGTCGACGATGTTGACGGTCGTCAGCGCTGGACCCCCGAGCGTCGCGTTCGATGGACTACTCAGTCTGACGTTGAACGACTCAGTCGATTCTCTGGTACCGTCGTCGTTTATGAAAACCGTGAAACTCTTGGACGTCTCACCCGCTGCAAACGTCAGCGTTCCCGACGTAGCCGTGTAATCGCTCGGACTCAAAGCCGTGGCATCCGATGTTGAGTACTGAACACTCGAACTGCCTGAAGTCTCACCCGTGCGAATCACCGTGATCGTTACCGCGCCCGTAGTCTCATTCGCGCCGTAAGACGACGAGCTGAATTGAACGGCCGGGCTGGGTGGCGGCGGCGTCGGACTCGGTGCAGGAGTTGGCGTTGGCGTTGGATTAGGTGTCGGTGTTGGAGTTGGCGTCGGAGTCGGAGTGGGTGTTGGCGTAGGTGTCGGCGCCGGCGCCGGAGCGCTGGTACCCGATTGCGCGGCACTCAACGCCGTGATGTCGCAACCGAGATCTTTTCCGTCCGTTCCCACAGACTTGTACGCCGAGTTGACAACGCGATACTCCGAATCAAGCACTCCCGTAATCGACGCCGGATAAAAGTTGTTTGCGGGATAGATTGACGACGACGCGCCGGCGATCAGATTTCGTTGGAACGTGTATCCAGGCGTGTAAGTCGCGAGCGCCGCGTTTCCTTCTCCAACGTTGTCGCCAAAATAACAGTATCCGGAACGCGTGGTGATGTTGTTCGTGTAGATGAACCCAATCGACGGCTCACCGGTTAGCGCAAATACGTTGCCACTTTGAAAGTGCGTGTTGTGATTGATAGTGACGTTGTAAAAGCCCGACATCACGAGAAACCAGTTCTGAATGCCGGTGAACAGATTGTTTGCGACCGTCAGATTGTTACCGCGACCTGACGCATACGGAGCATCACTCCCCAGCAACTGCAACCCCTGTTCGGTGTTCTTGATCGTGTTGTTCGTAAAAGTGATGTTCTCGACGGTTGCCCACGGCGCCAACCCGTTCTCGCTGCGGACGGTGAACAGAACTGCATACCCAACCTGCGCATCAGTCCAGGAGTTTTCGAACACGTTGCCATCGACAATCACATTGCGCGCATTCTTGAACTCCAGAAGGTTCTTGATCGACCAGTGAATCCCGGCGTAACTCGGATGGCCGACCTTCCACGACAACGGCTTGAAAAAATAGTTGCGCCGGATCTCGATGTTGGACGGAATGAGATTGCGGATCGCCGGCAACGAACCGCCGAACATGATGTTTTCACCCGCCGCTTCGAGATAGTTGTTGATGATCTGGAAAGGTCCCGGTCCATTCCAGCCACAGATCGCTTGCGTATCGACGCCGACGGAATGGATGTCGGAGATGTAAGAGTTGATGATCGACGTATCGGCGGTGTTAAGACTGATCCCGCGTTGAACTGGCTGGGTCGGAAATCCGTGGATCCATACACGGTCGAAAGTGAAATGGTGCGGAACGTTTGCGAGATCGGTTTGAGCGCCGTCGCCCAGGCGGATGATGTCGTAGATCAAATCGGTGGAACTGACTGTCGAGATATCGAGGCCGATGAACTTGTAGTGATGAGCGCCCGCGAGAGTGTTGATAACAGGATCGCCAGGAACGTTGGAACGCAATCGTGCGAGCAATCCGCTTTGCGCTGGGGTGACGCGCCCGGTGATTTCGGCTGCGCGCGAAGACTGGATCGTGATGTACGCGTCGCCTGTTTTTTTCGGTAACCACAACGGACCGACGTAAGTGGCGCCAGCTTCCAGTACGATTGTGTCTCCAGGAACGGCGTTGTTAATGGCTCCTTTCAGATCACCGCCTGCCGGAACTACGAGAGTTGCCGCGGAAGCGATTGAAGCAGTTGTGAATAGGATTAGAAGCGAGATGAAGGCCTTAATCAGTTTGGGTGAAACGCTGCACTGGGCAGCACAGTAGTGGGCGATAGGCATTTGTCCTCCGTCGTTTGAATACAGAAATAGGTAGAGCTGCTGACCTCAGCATCATCGGGGCATCGGGTTTATGTCTTTGCGTTAGAAGGGCTTACTGCGCAAACGCCGAGAGACTACAGAACGTACAAAGATGCTGGGTTGCGGGGTTGTTACAAAATTGTTGCTGAAACGTATCGGTGAACCGGGCGTGTAACGACCCCGTATTGAGGACAACCACATATCAACGGTGCGGCGCTCTGTGTTATTTCATCAGTATGAAACATACCCTGACACTACTGCTCTTCATCGTGCTTACAGCAGTGACTTATCCGACTGCGGCTCAGACTCAGCGTTCGTTGCATTACGAACCGGAAGTTGTCGAACTCGAAGGCAGACTCGTAATGCAATCGAAGTTTGGTGCACCGAATTACGGCGAGAACCCGAAGACCGACAAGAAGGTGAGAGTTCCTGTTCTTGTGCTACGAACCCCGATCAGCGTGGTTGCGAATGAGGGCGATGACTACAACTCGAAGCCTGTGTCCAACGCGAAGCAGATCCAACTCGCGTTTCCCACGAGCGGAATCACGTACAAGGATTTGATTGGCAAAGATGTTGTCGTGAGCGGAACGTTGTTTCACGCGCATACAGGTCATCACTACACGGACGCGGTTCTGACTGTTCGTTCGATCAAACGTCGGCGGCACTGAACACAGATTCACTGTGTCCTGCGTGCCGCCGGAACAAACCAAACGACGCGGATAAATAACTTCTACGGCGTCGTCGTTTCTTTTTTACGCTGAAGAACGTTACACGCGTCGATCACGGTCGTCGGATCGATCGCGACGTTTCCTTCGTCGATGTGACGAATGATGCCTTCTTTATCGATCAGGAAAGTGGCGCGATTTCCAAAGCCTTGCTCTTCATTAAAAACGCCATAGTCTTTGACGACGGTGCGTTTGAAGTCGCTGAGAAGCGGGAAAGTGATTCCGATCTGCTTTGCGAATTCGCGGTTGGCGGGAACACTGTCAACACTGAGGCCGAAAACCTGAGTGTCGGTTGCTTCGAGTTTAGCGATATCAGCCTGATACGCTTTTAGCTCCTTCGTTCAACCACCGGTGAAGGCGAGAACGTAAATCGCGAGCACGACGTTTTTCTGGCCTTTGAAATCGCTCAGCTTGTATTGCTTGCCGTCCGTGGCGCGCAGTGAAAACTCGGGGGCTTTGTCGCCGACCTTCAAGTGGGTCTTCACTGGAGGTTTTGGTTGTTGGGCCATTGCGACGGCGCTGAAGACAGCGAGTAGCGCAAGGCAGCTCAACAATCTTTTGAACATGATGGGACTCCTTGCCAAATCAAGATAGGGTGAATGCTTGGCGCGTTGAAATCTATGCACAAAGCGCGACGTAGTCAAGGTGACGGGGTCAGAGACGACTCACGGTAGCGCTTGCGGGAGGTCAACGGGAAAGGAAAATTTTATTGAATCCGATCCCCCATGAGACTCACGGTAGCGCTTGCGAGAGGTCAATGAGAGTCGCGCTAGCGCGTATTCGCCTGTTGTTTTCGCAACTCACGCCGAAATGCCTGCTCGCGTTCGGCAACGTACGCTTTGTAACCATCGGGATCGATAAACGCATTCGTCGCACCGGACTTGAACCGCGCGTACTTCCGCTCCAGGTCGAAGTAACTTCCGTGCGCGCCGAGGAAGTAGTCACACGACAACGATGTCAACACCGCAAACGTGCGCTCGAAATCCTGTTTCATCTCGGGATACTGCTTGTCGTTTATCAGATTGTAGCCAGGGTTAACATTCGGACTGCCGATGATCACAACGTCACGCGTCCGGCCGCCGTCCTTCACTTTCATGGTCCAGGTCGTGCAGCCTTTTGTGTGCCCCGGCGTCAGTCGCGCCGTCAGCACGACGCCTCCGAGTTTCACCTCATCTCCATCGCGCAGAACACGATCGACGCTGGCCGCGGGATAGTGACCTTCCGGATCGTTAGCGTAAAAGAAGTCGGCCTTTCCGCCGGATTCGACGACGGACGCATCTCCCTCCATCACCATGTATTTCGCACCGGTGAGCTTCTTGATCGTGGCGCTGGCTGCGCAGTGATCCCAGTGCGCGTGGCTGATCAAAAGAATCTTGATGTCGGCAAACTTGAACCCCAGCGACTCAACACTCGTGCGAATCAACGGCACATTCGCTTCGAGGTCGCTGTTGATAAGAATGTGTCCTTCTGGCGTGGTGATCAGATAATTCGCCAGACCCTTGCTGCCGACGTAGTACAGATTGTCGGCAATACGAAACGCCGGAAAAGGATCGGTCCAATCGTTTTGCGCGGGCTTCTGAGCGGAAACCAGCACGAGCGCGAGCACGATCGACAAGATGGCAACTAATGTGACGCCGTGTCGCATTCGCATGTCTTACTGCACCAAAGTACAGGTGGACTGAACTAACGTTCAATTACATTCAAGCCTGACGACTTGTATGGTTGCCACTGTAGTTGATTGATCGTTTCGCATTCAAGAGTTTTCAGGACCAGCCATGAGTTTATCGCTTAGATTGGCGCTTTCATTGTCGAAGGACGACTGACAATTCAGGCGTAGAGCGTCCTGCCGGTTGTTGCGAATTCCGAAAGCGATAGAGATCAATAACCGGCGTCACGCTCTCGACTTCGAGGATCATTTGCGTCGTCTGAATCACAGTATCCGGATTTAGTGACATCGAACTGATTCCTTTTTCCACCAGAAAGCGCGCGAACTCAGGATAATCAGACGGCGCCTGGCCGCAGATGCCGATTTTCTTTCCGGCCCGGTGCGCCGCGGCAATCGCCATCTCTACCATCTTCTCAACCGCACCGTCGCGCTCGTCAAAAAGATGCGCCACCATTTCCGAGTCGCGATCGAGACCGAGTGTCAGTTGCGTCAGATCGTTTGAGCCAATCGAGTAGCCGTCGAATATGCGCAGGAACTCGTCGGCAAAAACTACGTTCGCGGGCAACTCGCACATCGCATAGATCTCGAGATCGTGCTCGCCTTGTTTCAGCCCGTAATCAGCCATCAACTCAATCACGCGCTTGCCTTCTTCAACCGTGCGGCAGAAGGGAATCATCGCTTTCACATTGACGAGTCCCATGTCTTCGCGCACGCGCAGCAGCGCCTGGCACTCGAGATGAAAGCCTTCGCGATAGCGATCATCGTAGTAACGCGACGCGCCGCGAAAACCAAGCATCGGGTTCTCTTCCGTCGGTTCAAACTCCTGACCGCCGACGAGCATCGCGTACTCGTTCGACTTGAAGTCAGACATGCGAACGATCACTGGATTGGGATAAAACGCAGCCGCAATCCGCGCGATGCCTTCTGCCAGACGACGAACAAAGAAATCACGCGGATCTTCTTCGCCGATACGACGTTCAATCTCGCGCACGACATCGCGGCTTTGCAGGTGCGGGTAACGGACCAGCGCCATCGGGTGAATGCCGATGTGGTTGTTGATGATGAACTCCAGACGCGCGAGTCCAACTCCATCGTTAGGCAACGCGGAGAGTGCAAATGCATGATCCGGATCGCCGACGTTCATCATCACCTTGGTGCGGGGCCTGTTATCCTTTCCCACCACACGCTTTTCGACCGAGAAGTCGATAAGCCCGTCGTAGACGCTTCCGCGGGCGCCTTCGGCGCAGCAGACCGTCACGTCCATTCCAGATTGCAAAACCTGCGTCGCGTTTCCCGTGCCGACGATGCAAGGCAGGCCCAACTCGCGGCTCACGATGGCGCTGTGACACGTGCGTCCACCGCGATCCGTAACAATCGCAGCCGCCTTTTTCATGATCGGCTCCCACGCCGGATCCGTCATCGAAGTCACGAGGACAGCGCCCTCTTTGAATTGAGTGAGATGATCCGGATGCGACAACACATGCACCTGACCCTGACTGATCCGTTCGCCAACGGCGATTCCCGTGACCACAGGCTCGCTGTGCTCGCCGGTCAGTTTGTGAATCTCGATGTAGCTCTGGTGGTTCGTGGCGTGAACAGTTTCCGGCCGTGCTTGCAGGATAAAAAGTTCGCCGGTGATTCCGTCTTTGGCCCACTCAAGGTCCATCGGCGTCGGACGGCCGGCGAGATTTGAATAATGCTCCTCGATCAGACAGGCCCAGCGCGCGAGTTGCAGTACTTCGTAGTCACTCAAACAGAACCGCTGACGTTGAGCATCGACGACGTCGCGAGTGCGTGTTCCTTTACCGTCGAGGCCGTACACCATCTTGACCTCTTTAGTGCCGAGGCGGCGACTGACGATCGGACGCGCGCCGGTAGCGAGCGTTGGCTTGAAAACGATCCATTCGTCGGGCGTAGCCATGCCCTGCACGATTGCTTCGCCAAGACCCCAGGCGCCGTTGATTACGACTACGTCGCGAAAACCGGATTCGGTGTCGAGCGTGAACATCACACCCGAGCATGCCTGATCGGAGCGGACCATCGGCTGCACGCCGATCGCGAGTGACACGTCGAAATGATCGAAGCCACGGCTGGCGCGGTATGAAATCGCGCGGTCGGTCCAAAGGGAAGCGAAACATCGATGACACGCTTCTATCAGCCGGTCTTCGCCACGCACGTTGAGGATCGTGTCCTGCTGACCCGCGAAGGATGCTTCCGGAAGATCTTCAGCCGTCGCCGACGATCGCACGGCGACTTCACAACTGCGTGTGGTGCGTTCGCAGAGTCGTCGATAGCCGTCGATGATCGCCTCGTGGACCGCGCTTGGCAGCGGAGTATCGAGCATCAGCGCTCGCGCTTCGCGTCCGGCTTTGTTCAGTGCTTTCAGGTCTTCGTACTCCAGACCTTGCATCAACTCGCGGAGTCGCGTGCCGAGTCCGTCAGTTTCGAGTAAGAGGCGATATGCCTCACTCGTTGTCGAGAAACCATCGACAGCGCGCACCCCGCGCGGCGCCAAAGCACGAAACAACTCGCCAAGACTCGCGCATTTTCCGCCGACGAATTCGACGTCGCCAGCGCCAACCTGGCTGAGGTCCAACACAAGCGGTGTCGGATGTTTTGTCATATTCATTCCCTCCGTCCGTCCGATCCTGGATTAATACTGCGATGAGGAGTTACACACAGACAGGGGCGAGGATTGGCCGCCAACGCGGCGATGCGCCAGAGATACAACGCGTCTATAGAGAAACTAAGTAGGTTCTTTTTCTTTTTAGTGCTTTAATTGTCGACCCGAAGGGTGAGATGTTCGATGTTTGGACCACCACGATTTATCATTCGGCGACTGGAGATTCGCGTTCGGTCGGAAAATCCGGCGATTACAAAAGTCGCCACGCATCAACCAACAACAACGATGCTGCTGGAAGGGCTTGACTTACGTCTCGCTTGGGTCTAAAAGTGCCAGCAGCAAATTCCCCCGCTTCCGGGCTAGTCTCCCCAGAGACTCCCACAGATTCCGTTTTCAAATCCCAAATTCATGGAGGACGGAGATGAGAAACTCCAAGAAGCTTTACGTGATAGCAGCCGCAATGCTGCTCCTCGCACTCGCGATCACAACCTCAAGCCAGATGACTGCTCCCAAACAGTCGATGCCCGCAAAGTCGGCGGGTGACTGGGACTTCAACGCCACGATTATTGAAGCGTGCAGTTGCCCGATGTTCTGTCAGTGTTACTTCAACATGCAGCCGGCCTCGCACCACGGACATGCCGGCGGCGGCAGCGAACATTTCTGCAAGTTCAACAACGCGTTCAAGGTGAACAAGGGCCAATCAGGCGGCGTCAAACTCGATGGCGCGAAGTTTTGGGTTGCAGGCGACCTCGGCGGCGATTTTTCGAAAGGCCAGATGGACTGGGCAGTGCTGACCTTCGATCCCTCGGTCACGAAAGAGCAGCGCGAA
>DASTOZ010000143.1:0-16801 GCA_035762365.1 Pyrinomonadaceae bacterium
AGCGGTCCGGCGGTGATCGATTGTCGCGTCAGCTCTCCGGGCATTTCAGGTTCTTACTGGATGGCCGACCCCTCGATCGGCGGCGCAATCATCGGCGAGGCAGTTCACTTCGTCGACCTGATGTACTGGCTGCTCGAATCGGAGCCGGTAAACGTCTCGGCTTACACCTTGCCGACGGGGAAAACGGATCCCGTGGGCGAAAACAACCTGGTCGCGACGTTCCGTTTTGCGGACGGCTCGATTGGAACTCTGAACTATTCGACGATCGGTTCGAAGCGGGCAGGCGGTGAGCGCGTCGAAGTCTTCGCCAAGGGCGTCACGTCGTTGGTGCAGGACTTCAAACGCTTCAAATCAGTCTCTAATTTCAAACACACTAAATCGACTTTGTGGGCACACAAAGGTTACGAAGCGCAGTTAGACTCGTTTTTCCGTAGCATTTCCCGGGGAGAATCGCCCGAAATCACCGTCCGGGACGGTGCGCGAGCGACAGTTGTGTGCGTGGAAATGTTGAAAGCAGCTCAGACCCTCACTTCACGCGAGATTAACCTGGACGCACTCTTGACCGGGGAGACGGGACACGCAGTCCCGTAAGAAGAGGCGGTGGATGTGAGACAAAATGAGGGTTGCAGACGTTTCACGATCTGAGATCCCGCCCCCCAAACCGATTCGACTATTGCTGGTGGCCCCAGCGTTGCGAATCTTAGGCGGACAAGCGGTGCAAGCTAACTACCTGCGCGAACACTTGGGCCGTGAGCCGAATTTCCAGGTGTCGTTCGTGCCGCACAATCCCCGCCTGCCCGGTCCGCTCCGTCTGTTGCAAAGAATCAAGTACGTGCGAACGCTGGTGACCTCGTTCGTCTACTGCATCAACCTCCTGATACAGGTTCCCCGGCACGACGTCGTGCACACTTTCTCCGCGTCGTATCTGTCGTTCCTGCTGGCGCCCGCGCCGGCGATCTTGATTGGTCGTCTGTTCGGAAAGAAAGTCGTCCTGAACTATCGCAGCGGCGAGGCCGAAGATCATCTGCGCTGCTGGCCGCGCACTTCGGTCCCGATCATGCGGTTGGCCGACGAGCTGATCGTTCCGTCGCAATACCTGATCGACGTCTTTTGGAAGTTTGGTTTGCGTGCGACAGCGGTCGCGAACATATTCGATCCGGAGCGGTTCAGGTTTAAGGAACGGAAACCGTTGCAGCCGATCTTCCTGTCGAATCGCAATCTCTATCCGTTGTACAACGTGGCCTGCATCCTGCGAGCGTTCGCGAAGATCCAGGTCAGCTATCCCGAGGCTCGTTTGATTATCGCCGGCGACGGTAGCCAGCGGCCCTCGCTGGAAGCACTCGCCCGCGATCTGAAATTGCGAAACGTCGAATTTCGCGGACGCGTCGCGCCGCACAAAATGCACGAGCTCTACGACGAGGCGCACATCTTTCTAAACAGTTCCAACATCGATAACATGCCCGGTTCGATTCTTGAATCGTTCGCGACCGGCATGCCCGTGGTTTCAACGAGCGCGGGCGGTATCCGCTGCATCGTCACGCACGAGCAGACCGGTTTGCTGGTTCCGAGAAACGATCACGATGCGATGGCCGCCTGGGCCATGTGTTTGCTCGAGTCTCCCGGACTCGCGTCCAGCATCGCGCGCAATGCTTACGAAGAATGCGCGAATTACAAGTGGGACGCGGTGCGGGAGAAGTGGCTGGCCGCATATACCCGGCTGGCCGGCCGCGAAGAAGCGAGCAGCAGCCCCGTCGTCGCGGGCCAGATGATTCATGACGATCTCCGCTGATAAGGTCGAGCGTTCGACCCAAAAACCCCCAACCGTAACGGTGGTGATACCTGTCTACAACGCCGCGCGCTACGTCGGCGAGGCGCTCGATTCATTACACGCACAGACCTTCAAAGACTTCGAAGTGATCGTCGTCAACGACGGATCTGACGACAGCGAAGAGCTGGAACGCATCCTGAAGTCTCATCCGCTTCCGCTGACCTACATTTCCCAGGAAAACAAAGGCGTGAGTGCGGCGAGAAATATGGGCGTCAGGGTCGGAAGAGGAGAGTTTTACGCGCAGCTCGACGCCGACGATCAGTGGATGCCTGACTACCTCGAAGTGCAGCTCGGGATTCTCAAAGACGATCCCGCCGTTAGTCTGGTTTATCCAAACGCCACGATCATCGGCGAGGGCGCAACTTCCGGATTGGAGTTCATGAAAATAAACCCGTCCGAAGGCGAGGTGAACTTCGAGTCGCTGGTGCGGCAGAAGTGCGTGATAATGACGTGCGTGACGGCCCGTATGAGCGCGATTCGCGATGCGGGAATGTTTGACGAGAGTATTCGTAGTTGCGAAGACTTCGATCTGTGGTTGCGGATCGTCCAGCAAGGCGGACGCATCGTTTACCATCGTCGTCCGTTGGTGCTTTACCGGAGGCGCGAAGGAAGTCTTTCATCGGATCGAGTGTGGATGACGCGCAATCTTCTCGGCGTGTTCGAGAAGTGCGCCGCGACTTTTGAGTTAACGCCTGCGGAGAGGAAACTGCTGGCCGCGACCATCGACGAACAGCGGGCGATGCTCAATCTCTTCGAAGGAAGACACGCGCTGCGCGCCGGCAAGACGAGCGCAGCGCTGGCGAGTTTTGAGAAAGCGAATAAGCATTTGCGACGCGCGAAACTCAGCGCCGCGATTGTGCTTTTGCGCTACGTGCCGGGCCTGGTACGCTGGGTCTTCACGATGCGCGAACGTTCGCTCGAGCAGCAGCCGGACCATAAACTAACAGGCATCGACAAACCACGGACGTCTTCCTCATCAGAACTGGCGCCGTAACGGAGGAATACAAACGTATTTCCGCCAAGCCAAAAATTCTATTCGACGTAATTGTTCCTACCTATAATCGCCAGGATCTGCTTCCCCGAGCTTTGAACAGTTTGTTTGCGGCCGAGGTCCCCGAGGGAGTTCAGGTCACCGTCATGGTTGCAGACAACAACTCGACCGACGCCACGCGAGACGTGGTCTCCTCGTTCAAGGAGAAGTACGGCGAGCGCGTTCAGTATGTGTTCGAGGACAAGCAGGGTAGATCACATGCGCTGAATGCAGGCATCGAAGCGACGGCGGGCGATCTCGTCGGCATCATCGACGACGACGAAGAGATCGATCCGAGTTGGTATCGGACTGCGGTCGAGGCATTCGCGAAAGGCAACCTCGACTTCATCGGTGGTCCATACGTGCCGCGTTGGGCCAGTGCGCCGCCTGAATGGCTGCCGCGAGAGTACGGCGGCGTCGTCGGTTGGGTAGACGGCGGTGACAAGGCTGTTCCTTTCGATCGCGAGTATCCCGGCATCCTGATGGGCGGAAACGTTGTTTTCACGCGCTCTGTGCTATCGCGCGTCGGGCCCTACACGACGTGGCTTGGCCGTACGGACAAAGGGCTGCTAACTGGTGAAGACGAAGAGCTTTACGGCCGTTTGCTGGACCTCGGCGCGAGGGGCATGTACCTGCCGAATCTCATCATCTATCATCACATTCCGGCTGAGAGAGTAACGAAGAGTTACTTCCGGCGCTGGTGCTTCTGGCGGGGCGTGTCGCTGGGTCTGTTGGATCGCACACGGAAGTTGCCGTGCGCTTACCTGTTCGGAATTCCACGGTGGCATTATCGCAACGCGCTGCGTGGTTTGCTCACGACAATAAAGCACGTGGTTGTTAGACCAAAGGATCCGGCGCAGGCGTTTGCCGCTGAGCTCGGCGTTTGGGATTGGCTGGGTCTGATCTACGGACGGCACTTTCACAAGGACGCGAACTTCAAGCAGCCTTCGCTCGGAGTGCAGTTGGATGGCTAACAGGATTAAAGGCGAAGTCAGAGGCGACGTCGACGTTTCTGTCGTCATTCCCACTTACAACCGGTCGACGTTGCTGCGTGACGCAGTGCAAAGCGTGTTGGACCAAGACACGCAAGCGCCATTCGAGATCGTCATCGTCGACAACAACTCGCAGGACGATACTGAGAGCGTCGCTCGTGCGCTCGTCGAGAAACATCCGCAAAATATCCAATACGTTCGCGAAACTGAGCAGGGCAACGCTCATGCGAGAAATCGCGGTGTGCGAACAGCCCGCGGCGCGATCGTCGCGTTCATCGACGACGACGTTGCGGTGGAAAGCGATTGGCTGACGACGCTCTTGCGCGCGCTCGATTCGCAGCCCGGTCTTTCGTTCGTCGGCGGCAGAGTGTTGCCGCAGTGGAGTGGTCCACCGCCGTCGTGGTTGACGCCGGACCACTGGTCGCCGCTCGCTTTGCTTGATTATGGACCAGACGAGTTCGTCATCGCCGGCGACAGCCCGCGTGGTCTGTTAACCGCGAACATCGCGTTTCGTCGCGACGTGTTTGATGACGTCGGATGGTTCTCGCCTCACTTGCAGCGCGTCAAAAACATCATCGGCTCAATGGAAGACACGGAGTTTCTGATGCGAGTGTGCCGCAGCGGCAGAAAAGGTCTGTACTTGCCGCAAATGATCGCGAGAGCGCCCGTTGAGCCCGAGCGGCTGTCCAAGACTTATCATCGTCGCTGGCACACGGGCCAGGGCCATTTTTACGCGGTGATGCGCGATCCGGAATGGGAACGGTCCAGGTTTAGCCTTGCCGGAGTACCCTCGCATCTCTACAAACAAACACTCACGCATGGTCTAGGCTGGTTAAAGACAATCGTCACCGGAAACACTGACGCTGCCTTCACGCACGAGTGTCAGCTCCGCTTCTTCCGCGGTTTCTACCGCGCCCGCGCACACCAGCGTCGCCCCCAAACCACTCAAACGTAAGTAGATGTGGCAGTTTTGCCTGAACATTGCGGTTGTCTTGTAATTCCGCAAGTAGGGTTTACAGGGCACTTTTCACGTGTTAGCTTGCCCGAGTCCTTGAGCAGCATGCGGCGCTTTTGGACCACACCGACAAACGAATACGAAAGGGCATTCGCTCAGTAGTTTCAATCGAAACGAACGGATTCGAAACTTCGGGAAGTTAACGACCGAAGTGTTTATCAAGAAAACAAATTAAGTGTCCACAACGCTTCTCTGAGATGCGGCAGTAAAAGTGTGTCCCTATCTGTGTGCCCGGCCCCTGCGTGTAAAAACCGGCCACGCAGCTAACGACCCGAGTGTGTGAGTAAGGAAGAGTAATGAGGTTACGTTTTATCTCCCTGTTAGGTATTATTCTGTGCTTTTTCGCGATAACAAGCTTTATACAACCCAACGCGCAAGCAGCGACCAGCACGCCGCTGAGAGTGCTCAGTTGGAACATTCAGTTCGGACAAGGCACCGACGGTGTTACCAACTTCGATCGGATCGCGACGTGGCTCGCGCGCATGAACCCCGATCTGATCGCGCTTTGCGAAGTGCCGCCGGACAGTATTCCGACGCTCGTAACGGCGTTGAATCAAAAGACCGGCCGCACATGGAACTCGCATTTCGTTCCCAAAGCGCCCGGCATCGCCGAAGGTAACCTGATTTTATCGAAGTACAGCTTCGTCGCCGTCGGCTCTCGTTACCTGAGCTACACGCGGTCGATCGCGCAAGCCACCGTCAACGTCGGTGGGAAAAACATCAACTTCTTCGCGACGCATCTCGATCACACGTCATCTTCATATCGTCAAACAGAGGCGGCCGAGCTCATCTCGTGGACCTCGAGCTTTGCGTCTCCGCGCATCGTCGCCGGCGACCTGAACGCCGGTAACGACACGCCCGAAATTCTTACTTTGCTCAGCGCGTATCGGGACGGTTGGGTCGATGCGCTGAACCAGAACGCAGCTTCCGCCTACCCCGACAATCCGGTTTGGATGAACACGCGCACGCGTCGCTGGCGCATCGACTTCATCCTCTACGCGGCGGATGTCACCGCGATGACGACCAAGGACGCAAACATTCCCGACACGCGCGATCTCAGCAATACAAATGTCACGGTTACGCTCGGCACAACGGACGACAAAGGTGTCAGGCCATCGGATCACAATCTGGTCGTCGTCGATTTCGACGTCTGGACTGATTCCGTAGCCCCGCCACCGCCCACGGTGACGCCACCCGTGATGCTGACGGTTCCGAACACCACGCGCGCCGTCGCGATTCATTCGGTCCTTTTCAACAGAGAACCGTTCACGGTGCGGACGCCGGTGAATCTGAGTTCCGACCAACGCACCAGGATCGCGCTTTTCGCGACAAATCTGGAGTTACAGTCCGGTGAAACGGCATCGTCGGTCACGGTTCGCGCGACCGACGCGCGCGGTCAAACCTACGATCTTCCGGTCGAACAGGTCGTGAAATTCCCGAATTTAAGCTGGTTATCGTCGTTAATCGTGAGGTTGCCGGACGATTCGACGATCAATGGAGATCTGGCAATTAACGTCAGCTTACGGGGCGCCGTAAGCAACACCGTGCGCGTCGCAATCAAGACTCCTTGAGTCCGAGTTGTGACGAGTCAAGGTTCTTTTGTTATGGAGCATGATCTTTTTGTTGTCAACTCGTTACAAAGTGTCCAAATTTTTGACACGGTACTATTGCCGTGTTATCTTCCGCGAGTCAGCGACGTGCGGACAAACCCGATAGTGGGAAATCTGGTCCATTGGTTCCGAACGTTGGTTGACGACGGCCGGTCCAGTGGTGCGTGCGCTTACCCCGACAGGCGGCCCCGGTTAGAACAAGTTCCATCCGTTCTAATCTCCAAGATCTCTGGCGAAGAGATCGCAAACACTAAAACTATAGCGTTACCGGTAAACCGAGCCCGAAAAACTTGGTAAGCCGTTAATTACGACTGCTTAGCGTCTGGCGTGTTGATCTACCAAAACGCGGGGAGTCGATCTGTAAGTTGTTTAGCATTCGTTTGCCGCTCATGCCGAGAACAATTTTTCTCCGGATCAATCCAGCCCGCCGGGACTCGAACGCAGTAAGAAATGCAGTAAGAAAGGAGTACTAAAGAAGTGACCGCACGACGGCTCATTCTTCTATTTTCATTTATTCCCGTTCTGGTCTTATTTGGTTTTATTAAGACAGCTTCCGCTCAGGACATCGTTCTTTACGCTTCGCAGGCTCCGGTGAGAGCAGGAACCTGGAGCGTCGTTGGCGACTCCACCGCCGCAGGTGGTGCTCGCATAACAAACCCGGATCTCGGCGCCGCCAAGATCACCACCGCCGCAGCCAACCCGGCAAGTTATTTCGAAATGAGTTTCAACGCATCTGCCGGTAAAGCTTACCGGCTCTGGATGCGCGGTAGGACCACCAATAATTCCCCTTACAACGATTCGGTCTTCGTGCAGTTTTCGGGCAGCGTTGACATCAGTGGCAGCGCGGTTTACCGCATCGGCACGACGTCGGCTACCGAGTACAACCTCGAAGACTGCTCGGGCTGCACAGTTTCAAACTGGGGCTGGCAGGACAATGGTTGGGGAGCCGGCGCCCTTGGACCAGTAATCTATTTTCAATCGACAGGCACGCAAACGATTCGCGTTCAAGTGCGTGAGGACGGTCTTTCTATAGACCAGATTGTCCTTTCGCCGTTGACGTACCTCGGTGGCGCTCCAGGACTGTTGAGAAACGACAGCACGATCCTGCCGCAGGCGAATGGGTCTCCATCTCCCACGCCAACGCCAACAGCGGGAGGGGAGTCTCCAAACAATACGCGCGTTCCGCCGTCTACGCAGATTGTCGATCGCTACGGCGTTGTCTGGACTCGTGCTGCTGACGGGCGAATCCTGCGCAACGGCAGCTCGTCCGCAGGCGGCTCAGGTTCTCAGATTCTTTACTGTAATCGCATCGTTTACGTGTTGGGCGGTGATAACCAATGGTGGCGGTGGTCCGATGGATGGGTACCGGTTGGTTTCGTCGATCCGTGTGGCGGTTCGTCTTCGCCAACTCCGACACCCACTCCGACTCCCACGCCAACTCCGACGCCGGCGCCGACCGGTAACAAGGCGCCGACTGTCAAAATAACTGCAAATCCGACTTCGGGATTGGCTCCGCTGTTAGTTGCGTTTCAGTCGAGTGGTAGTGACGCCGACGGTTACATCACGTCTTACCAGTGGAACTTTGGCAACGGCGTTAGTGCGACGGGCCAATTCCAGGATGTGATGTACAAATCGGGGGGCAGTTACACCGCGACAGTGACGGTGACGGACAACGCCGGCGCGACGGCGAGCGCCTCGATCGTGATAAACGTGGGTTCGTCGGCGACGCCAACGCCAACACCAACTCCAACCCCGACGCCAACGCCAACTCCGGCACCACCGCCAAGCGGTGGCTCGCTCCGTGTGTTGAGTTGGAATGGGTCATTTGGAACAGGAACCGACGGTGTGAGGGACTACAACCGCACTGCTACTTACGTGGCGAACTTCAATCCCGACATCGGGGGATTGTGTGAAATGCCATCGGAATACATCAGCACGTTCATCAGCGCTCTTCAATCGAAGACCGGACGAACGTGGTACTGGACGTTCCGCGAGAAATACGACGGTACGAGCGAAGGCAATCTGATTATTTCGAAGTATCCTTTCTCGAGCACCAGTTCGCGTTTACTCAGTTATCAACGTTCGGTGGCCCAGGCGACAGTGAATATCGGCGGGCGCAACATCAACTTCTTCGCCACTCACCTCGATCCGGATTCGTCCGGAGCAAGGTACCAGCAGGTCGGGGAGTTGATGGCTTATGCTTCGGGGTTTGCTGAGTCGCGAATCATCGTTGGCGATTTCAACGCCGGTCCGGATACATCGGAGTCGATACGCATGACCAGTGGTTATTACGACAGCTGGATGCGTGCGATGAATGCCGGTACGGCGGTAGCGTATCCCGATAATCCCGTTTACATGCACACTCGCACGCGACGCGGTCGAATCGATTACGTGTGGTACTCGCTTTCTACGGGAAACCTGGTACTGCAAGGAACGCAGATTCCCGACACGCGGAATTTGAGTCAGACGAACGTGGTGGTTGTTTTGGGAACCGCGGATGACAAAGGAGTGCGACCATCGGATCACAATGCGATGATCGCAACCTTCACAATTCAATAGATCCGCGAGACGCGGATTTCGGAACTAGGGCCTGGCGGCCTTGAAGTTATCGAAAACAACCGTTCCCGGGTTGTTGACTTCAGTTCGCCAGGTCCCGCCTTTTAGCTCAAAGCTCACTGAAGACAACGGCACCGCCGAGGTGTTCCAGGCGGCCGAGGCGAGTGTGGACCACGCGCCCGGTACGCTTCCGCTTGCCGGCGCTACCTCGAACACAACCTGTCCACTCACCGCGTCGTGACGGATGCGCCAGAAAGCGTGGTTCGTCGAGTTGAAAGCTACCTGCAACAGCGTCACCTTCGCGCCACCGAGCTTGCTCTGGATGACAAGGTTCGGACCCTCCAGATACATTCGATAGCAGTTATCCACGTTGAGGCCGATCGTGAAGAAGGCATTCGCCATCGTGGTCGAAGCCGGTGCCTGCACGATCTGCACGTAGGAGTAGCCGCCGGTAAAGTTGAACGCATTCGCAGACTTGATGCCGTTGTAATGCGAACCGTCGACGTTCTGTTTCAATGGTCCAACGCGGAACTGTGTCGTCTCCTGTAAGGCGACTGACGGATCAGTGAAGCCGCTGAAGAGATTGTTCGAGATCCACTTGGCGCCATTGATCGCGCCGTCGTTGAAATCATCGATGAGCAGGACGGTTTCGCCGGGCGCTGTGTAGGTGTAGCCGTTGACGAGCGTTGCACTCTGGCCGTCGGGGTTCTGGATCGTGACGTTAACAGTTCCCGCGGCATGGGCAGGAGTCGTCGCGGTGATCGTCGAGCCGTTCGACACGACGACGTTAGTCGCCGCCGTCGAACCGATGCTGACCGTCGCGCCGGAAACGAAGTTCGAACCGCTGATCGTTACTGAAGTGCCGCCCGCGGTAGTGCCGGAAGTCGGGTTGATGCCGTTGACTGACGGCGCAGGTAACGGTGCGGTCGCGTAAGTGAAGCCGTTCGTCTTCGATCCTGCCTCGCCGCCCGGGTTGGTGACCGTGACGTTGACCGCGCCACTGGCATGCGCCGGAGTCACCGCGGTAATCGTGGTGCTGCCGACAACAGTCACGTTACTCGCCGCCGTGCCACCGAAACTCACGCCCGCTCCCGCAGCGAAGCCGGTGCCCGAGATCGTCACCGAGGCGCCGCCCGCTGCTGGTCCACTTGCCGGTGAAACTCCACCGACGATCGGCGCGGTGTTCGGAACGCCGGAGAAGAACTCCGACATGTTGTTTGCGGTTGCCGCTGCGCCGGGATAGCTCGTCAGTCCGATACCTTCAGCCATCAAACGCAGCGTGTTCTGGTGTTGCAACAGAGTTGACGACTCGAAATTCTGTCGGGCTTTTGAGCTGATGACGACCGTCGCGACGTGACCGCCTCCGTTCTGTGTATCGCTGTCGACTGACTCGTCGAAAGTGATCACGAGCAGTCCGCCCTGGCGGAACGCGGTGCTTGAAATGAGCGGATCGATATTCGTCTTCAGCCAGTTATCGGCCGCGGCGAGCTTGTCCGCATTGGTACAACTCGGAATTGCCGCCGGACAATCATGCGCGTTGTTCTGCTGGTTCGGAATGATGAACGAATAGTTCGGCAACTGGTTGTTCCCGAGATGCGACGCAAACTGCGAGAACGGCACGATGTTGTTTGCCTGCGACGGACTGTTGATGACGTCCGAGAAGTAGGCAAAGGGATTGTGCCGCTTGACGTACGGGTACTGATCGCCGCCCAGGTAACCGGTTGAAGGCAGACTCTCGGCGTATGCGCGCCACGTCTTGCCCGCCGTGGTTAGCTGACGAACGATGTTGTCGGCGCTGACAGTTCCCGCGAAGTTGCTGTCGTTCGTGATGTTCTGTCCGGTCGTCAACCAGAAGTAATCGCCGATTGACGGATGTGTGTTGCCGAAGTAGTTCACAGCCAGCCCATAACGATCGGCGAGAGCGTTGAGATACGGCATCGACGAACTGCCGATTACGCTTTCAAAGCTCTGGTTTTCGGCGACGACAATGAAGACGCGATCGAACAGCGGGACTGCTGTTTGCGGGACGAAGTAAGTGAACCCGCCGGCCTTCGTTCCGCTTTGTGCATTCGGATTAGTGACGACGACGTCGACTGCGCCTGCGGCGTGAGCCGGCGTGAGCGCGGTGATCGAGGTGCTGTTAAGCACGGCCACGTTCGACGCCGCAGTTCCGCCCAGCGTAACCGTAGCGCCGGCGGCGAATCCGGCGCCGGTGATCGTAATCGATGTGCCGCCTGCTGTTGGACCAGACGGCGGCGAAACTCCGCTCACGGTCGGCGCACTCGGCGTCGGCGTTGGTGTTGGAGTCGGTGTAGGAGTCGGCGTTCCTGAGCCGCCACACGGATCGACGGTTCCGGCCGCGACCCAATCACCGGCCCACCGCCACCAGTTAGTGCCGTTTAGGACGTAGACGATGTGATTGCAGTAGAGAATCTGCGAACCCGATCCGCCCGCGGATCCGCTACCGTTACGCAGGATTCTTCCATCGGCCGTGCGCGTCCAGACGACACCCTGGCTATCGGTGATCTGGATATCCGGTGGGACGCGCGTGTTATTCGGCGACTCCCCGGTCGGCGTCGCAGTTGGAGTCGGTGTAGGCGTCGGAGTTGGTGTTGGTGTAGGAGTCGGCGTTCCTGAGCCGCCACATGGATCAACAGTTCCTATTCGTGTCCATGAACTGCCGGTCCACTGCCACCATGCTGAATCGGTGCCGAACGTGTAAACGATGCGAGTGCAGTACAGAAGTTGAGAACCCTGGCCGCCCGCGGCTGAGGCGCCGTTGCGCAGGATCGTTACGCCAGACAGCGTCCACACATCACCGTTGCTATCGACGATCTGGGTTCCGGGTGGAACACGCGTGTTGTTGAGCGACTCCCCGCTGGGTGGCGTCGGAGTCGGCGTCGGAGTAGGTGTTGGCGTCGGTGTAGGTGTCGGCGTAGGCGTTGGCGAAGGCGCACCGCCGCACGGATCGGTAAATCCAACCGGTGTCCAGCCGCCGTTCCACTTCCACCACTGGTTATCGCCGCCCAGCACGTAGACGATGTGATTACAGTAAAGAATCTGAGAACCTGAACCGCCCGCCGCTGCGCTTCCGTTCTGCAGGATTCTTCCATCAGAAGCGCGCGTCCAAACGACGCCGTTGCTGTCAGTGATCTGAGTCGCTGGCGGAACGCGCGTGTTGTTCGGCGATTCCTGGCCCGGAGTTGGGGTTGGCGTCGGAGTTGGCGTCGGACCACCGGACGTACCGGCAGTGGTGAAACTCCAGAGCGGGCCGTTGGCCGTCTGGTTGGCCATAGTCTTGCCGACGATGCGCCAGAAATACTGTGTGCCCGGCTGAAGCGTGACCGGAATCGTGATCGTCTCCGTCACACCATCGTCTACTGAACCAGTCTGTAGACGTGGTTGACCTGGCAACGCGCCGCTTTGGTCGGTGCTCGCGTCCTGGATCAGCAGCGGCGGATTGGACGACGTGCCGAAGTAAATGTCGTACTTGTGCGACCACCGGCCGCCTTCCCACGCGAGCGTGAGCGTAGTCGGCTGACCGCCGACGCCATTTGCCGGGCTCAGGTTAACGGGTTCTGCGGGAAGACCGGGAACGAACGGTATATTTTCTGTGCTGGAGTTCCACTTGCGCTCGAATTGATCGACAAACCAAGTGAAAAAGTACGGTTTCAGCGTGAAATAGTTATGCTCTTCCTGCGAGTTTGACGACGGGCCGGTCCAGTTCGACGATCCGAAGATCGTCATGCCCTTGCCGTAAAGAATCACTGACTTCTGGTGATTCAGCCCGACATGCTTGCGCATCTTGATCTGAACGCCGGCCATGTACATCCGATCGATGTTCCAGGAGTCCCACTGCCGCGCGGGATTTCGATACTCGTCGGGCTCGTGAATGAGTCGCACGGGAACGCCCCGCTGGACGGCAGCGATCGTCGTATCCGTGTACCGTTGATTCGTAATCCGGTACATGATGATGTCGATCTTCTGGTTTTCCTGATTCATGTTGGCGGCAGTGCGATTGTAGAAGTCCTGACTGTCGTCACTGCTCGGCGGATAATTCATCTCGGGATTGATGGCAAACGTAGGGTATTTGCGCAGCAATGGACCAGTGATGTTTCCGTAGTCCGAATAGTTGATCGGGTCCGTCCAGTGATCGTCGTACTTCGTCTTGAAGCTATTGATCAGCGACGGGTCGTTGGTGAAATAGATCGCTTCGTCGATGTAATTTTCATTCGGCGTGGTCGGGACGAAGAAGCTGGCTCCGTAGTTTGCTCCGGTAAACTCCAACTGGTTCTGCCCGACGAAGAGCATCATTTTCCAGTGAAGGATCCCGCCGCCGGTCTTGTACCGCATCGGAATGCCCGCGGCCTTGAACTGGTTCAGGATCTGCTCATTGCCGGCGTAGATCGGATTCGCGCGTGGGTCGACGAGAATTCGGACGGGAACGCCCGCTTGCCAGCGGGCGATGACCTTGCTGGAGATCGACGTGTCCTGCATGAACCAGTAGGCGATGTCGATGCCGACAGTTTCCTGGTCGATCAGTTTCCACAGTGGGTTCCGGCAATCTTCAAAGGCGGTATCGCAAAGACGGTCTACCGTCTGCGCCTGGGCCGAGGACGACAGGGACGAAAGAGAAATGAGGAGAATGAATGCTAATGTGACGTACTGGGACTTGCTGCGCATAAAAAGAGAACAGGTTTGAGAAACAATTAAAGACCTGTTCGACGCCGATCGGGTGAGACGCCGAAGCTGCTATAAAACCAAATCCGAGGAACTAATCGACATTTATAGCAATTTGGATCGTGACTCTAGTAAGTAACGCGCAAAACCTTTTACTTTTAGCGCGCCCACGTTAAGCTCGGACAGCCATGTCGATTGTCTACTCCGATGCAAAGCGTGGGCCGTCAGTTGATTGCCATGTCCACGAATTTTTAGTTCAGATCGTGGACGGACGATCCCCAATAGCTCCCGATTTCAGACTTGTATCTGGATTATAGACTCAATCGACGCGAATTGCCGGAATCGTGATGAAGTTTTCAGTAATTATTGCCACTTACAACCGCGCTGATGAACTGCCCCGGACACTTGAAAGCTTGAAGCTGCAGGAGGTGAACGAGCCGTGGGAAGTGATCGTCGTCGACAACAATTCTTCCGATAACACTCGCGAAGTCGTCGAGGGTGTGAAGTCTTTCCCAGTCCCGCTCAAATACGTCTTCGAAAAAGAACAGGGACGCTCCGCGGCCTTGAACGCCGGGATCCGCGCCGCGCAAGGCGAGATTCTGGCGATCACCGATGACGACGTCCGCGTCGATCCTCATTGGCTGGTCAACTCGGAGCGGGCGCTGCGCGAGTTGAACTGCGATTACGTCGGCGGGAAGGCACTGCCGATCTGGTCAGGCAAACGGCCTGACTGGCTGCCGAACCGCGGCGGAAAACACTGGGGTGTGATCGCGCTGCTCGACTACGGACCGAAGCCGATGGAGTTTGGCGACCGCGTGCCGTTGGGCGTAAACATGGTCTTCCGGCGCGAAGCTTTCGAACGCGCGGGTTTGTGGGACAACAGCATCGGACGCAAAGCGGGAACTCTGCTTGGTCAGGAAGTGAGAGAGTGGGCGCAACGGGCGCGGGAAGCAGGTTTGTGTGGCTTCTATTCGCCGGATCTGGTTGTTCACCACGTGATCCCCGAAGATCGTTTGACGAAGAAGTATTTTCGACGCTGGTTTTACTGGCACGGGATCAGCCGCGCGATTCTTTACCAGAACAACCGGCTCGATATGGAGTCGCCGGAGAGTACGGCGTTGGATTTTTCGAAGGTGCCGCACGTGGCCGGAGTGCCCAGGTATCTTTATCGTACGTGTCTGAAGAAGTTTGTATCAATGTGGACGGCGTTGGCGCGCAGAGACACGATTGCGCATTTCGAGGATGAGCTGTGGCTGTGGTTCTTCGCCGGGATTGTGAGCCAGTTATCCACAAAAGGCACAAAGACACAAAAGCCACAAAACCAATGAGAAGGTAATGCGCACGTTTCTATCTCTTAACGATTTTCTACCCTTTAACGAGTTTTCCACTTTGTGCCTTTTGTGATTCTTGCGCCTCTTGTGTCAAAAGAAACAAGCCAAACAAAGCTGATCTTCCAGAACGTTTCGGTGAACTACCTCGTCACCGGGACGGAGATCCTGATCGGCATCTTCATGTTGCCGTTCAACGTGGCCCACCTGGGCCAGTCCGCGTACGGACTGTGGGTGCTGGTCGCGTCGATCACGGTTTATTTTTCGATGTTCGACATGGGGTACGGCGTCGCGCAGGTGCGGTTTGCGGCGAAGTACCGGGCGCAGGGCGACGTCAAAGCCTTGAACGAGATCGCCAGCACGATGTTCTGCGTGTTCAGCGGCATTGGGTTGGTGACGTTTCTCGCGGCGGTTGTAATTGCGCTCAATCTCAACAACATTTTTGAGTTGACGCCCGAGCAGATACGGACCGGGCAGATCGTCTTTCTGTTCATCAGCGCTTTTGTTGCGCTTGGCTTTCCGGTCAGCGTCTTCGGTGGCATCGTCAACGGTTTTCAGCAGCAGTACAGGAACGGCGTGGTGGCGGTTGTGACCGCGATCACCGTGGCAGTGGTGAACATCGCGGTCTTGATGTCGGGTTACGGACTGCGCGAACTCGTCGCCGCAACGACCGCGGTGCGCATCCTGAGTTATGCGGCCTACGCGCTGAACGCTTATCGCGTGTTTCCGGCGCTGCGGATCCGGCCCGCTTTTTTCAAACGCCATCGCCTTCGCGAGATCACGGGCTTCAGCGTTTTTATCCTGATCATCGACCTCGCAAACAAGCTCAACTATTCAACCGACACGATGGTGATCGGCGTGTTCATGGGAACCGCGTCCGTTGCGGTGTGGGCGGTGGCCCAACGTTTGATCGAGATCGTCCAGCGCATCACCGATCAGCTCAACGGCGTGCTGTTTCCGGTCGTCGTCGATACTTCGACCGTTGAACGAGTCGACAAGCTGCAAAAGATCCTGATTCAGGGGACGCGGCTGTCGCTCGCGATGGTGGCGCCGCTGGCGACCGTGCTCGGATTGACGGCCCGTCCGCTGGTGATGTTGTGGGTGGGCCCGAATTTCGAGGGCAGTGTAAACGTAATCTACATTCTGAGCCTGGTGGTCGCGGTTCGCGTCGGGAATGCCACTTCAACTGTCGTTTTGAAAGGTTCGGGGTTACACAAGGTCCTCGCCGTGTCGAACTTGAGCATGGCGATCAGCAATCTGGTATTGAGTGTTGTGCTGGTGCGCTGGTACGGTTTGATCGGCGTCGCGATCGGAACGTTGATACCAATGGTTGTATTTTCAATATTTGTCGTGGTTCCGACGGCGTGTCGTCGCGTTGAGCTTTCGCGCTGGACCTTGTTTCGCGAGAGCATCTGGCCGGCAGCGTGGCCGGCACTCGTGATGGCGGCGTTTATTTTGCTGGCGCGCCGTTACGGCGACGCGTCGTGGTCGTGGATGATGGTGCAGGCGATGCTGGCGGCTGTGATTTACGCCGCGCTGTTCCTGAGTTTCGCCATCAGCCGGACTGAACGGGATTGGTATTTTAATAAAGTGAAGGAAGTGTTCAGGCGGCGCTCGGTTCCCGGTACTTCGGCGAACGAGCTCAGCGCGGGCGCGCGCCGTCAGCCATCATGAAAGCAATCATACTCGCAGCAGGAAAAGGTACACGTCTCGACGGCGCGGCGGTGAAGCCGAAGTGTCTGGTTGAAATTGGCGGCTCGAC
>DASTOZ010000144.1:0-2923 GCA_035762365.1 Pyrinomonadaceae bacterium
GCCATCACTTGCGGACGCAACGACATGAAACATGCGGTACACGAACGGTTGCGCGCCTCAGCCACCGCGACGCCGTCACGAATGCGAGCCTTGATTCGCGCGTACATATTGCTCATCGCGGGTGGCAGGTTTGCAAACACCTGTTCACGTTCGACGCGCTGCTTCGCCAGTAGTTCCGACTGCGACGCCGTCTCTTCGTCAAACGCCTTCAGTCTTGCTTCGCGATCAGAATTCAAGGTCGCAATCTCATCCGCACGTTCGTTGAGCGCCGCTTCAGCCTGCTCGAAGTTTTCCATCTGCTCGAGGATCTGCGTCTCGAGGGCCGAGATCTGTTTGCGTGCCGCGTCAGCCTCGCGAATGGCAGCGGTGTACTCGTCCTGCTTCTTCGACGACATCAAGTTTCGTTCAGCACGTTCGGCGCGACTCTTTTGATCGATTACCTCATTTTCCAGGCGGGATCGGTTGTGTCTCGCTTCATCACGACGGCTTTCGAGGGCCCTAATTTCAAAGGCGCGCCGATCGAATTCTCCTTCGATTTGGGCGCGCCTTTCTGGTATCGCTTCCAGGGTTTTTTCTAGTTTTCTTATGCTGGTATCAAGATTCTGCAAAGCGATTAACTTCTCTAATTCCGCTTTCACTCTTTATGCACTCCTCAAAAGAACAGGGCTGTGTATGACCCGAATCATCGTCACGGATCATCACACAACCCGCTCCTTTGGCGCAAGCGCACTGCCGAAAAGCGACGATTCTCGCGGCTTTAAATCGGTCCGCGTTCACCTCGCGTGACTCGCAGCCGCGGTGTGATCCTGATACGCGGCATCCGAATGTCGATTGCCGGCACCTGTAGGCGCGGCGTTCGGATGCGCGGCATCGGGATGTCGATGTCGGGAATGTCCGGAATCTCGATCCGCGGGATCACGATCCGGCGTCCGATCTGCGGCCGTCCCATGGCGCCCGTGAAGCCTCCGCCTTCGACCGGCGTGAGACGGAACGTTTGCTGCGATCGGTTGCGAATGACGGTCAGCGTAACGTCGCCTTCCTTCTTGCGGTTGATCGCACGCGAGAGGTCGCCCGGCGAATCGACCGCTTCGCCGTCGATCGCGGTGATCACGTCGCCGGCTTTGACTCCTGCTTTCGCTGCCGGGCTGTCCTCAGTGACAGCCGTGACGAGCACTCCCTTGCCGTCGGCGATGCCGAAATACTCGGCGAGCTGTTTGGTCAGTTGTATGGTGCTGACTCCGATCCGGCGACTATTGCTGAGCATTAACGTGAAGTCGCCGTGTTTGTCGAAGTCGAGCCCAAACTGCTCACCCATCGGAAAGTCCCATTTGAAGTTTTTAAACTCGTTCGGATTGCCTTTCCAAACGCGCGGTTGGAGCTGAAAGAAGTCCTGGGCCATGCTGGAGTTGTCGCGTTTCGCAATCGTCGCGGTAACTTCCTGCTCGGCGCCGCCGCGGCTGACAGCTACTTTCACCGACTGATCGGGCGCGATCTCCGCGACGAGACGGTTCAGCTTCCGCACGCTCGTGATGTTCTCGCCGTCGAGACGGAGAATCACGTCGTCTTTCCTCAAGCCGGCTTTCTCGGCCGGGCTGCCCGGAACCACGCGCGTGATGCCTACGCCGCGCGGCGACGTCAGGTGATAACGGGCCATGTTTTCGCGGTTGATGTTCTCAGCGTAAACGCCGAGGTAACCGCCGTCGGTAAACAAAGAGAATGTGAAGTTTTCATCGGGTGGTTCGGACGGCTCGGGTGCCGGAGCCGGCGACGGTTTCTGGGCGAGGGCCAGACCCGCGGTCAGAATAAGAGCAACGAGAAGACCTATCGCGTATTTCGCTTTCATATAGATTTCCTCCGGAAGAGTTTCGGCCTTACACGCGAGACTGTGACGGCAGTTCCAAAAAAATTTTGTTCAGCTATTCGAACTTAGATCCGTAATCGCGTCTGCCGCCCCGTTGGGGTTAAAGCCAGAGTGCAAAAATTTTTTTCCTTATGTGAGGTTCACTAGAGGCACGTAGCGGCTAACAGGAGCGAGCTTGACGAAAGTGTTTTATTTCGGCTTGTAGACTTCGGTGTGACCCGCGAGCTCGAAGCCTATCTTGCCTTCGCTGTGGGCCAGGTCGAGATGGGCGACCGCTTCGGAGACCGCGAGGAAACTATGAACGTCGTCGGCGCCGGGAAACATGGCCTGCCCGACCTGCCACGCCGTCACGCCGCTCTTATTCACGAGTCCGACCACCTGCGCCTGCCGCTCCTGAAACGCACGAAAATACCGGTGAAACAGCTCTTCGTAATCACGTATCGCATCACCGGGACCGCCGTAAACGAGCGTCGGCGAACACGCGCGCAACCGCGCCAGGCTGACCAGGTACTCGGCTAACGACGGAAAACGCCGCGACGGATCGAGCGGATCCGGCGAAAGTACGGGGTTCGGAGTTATTCGTTTCAACACGCAGTCGCCAGCGATCAGCGTGCGATCCGCCTCGCGCAGAAACGAGCACGAACCGGGCGTGTGTCCCGGCGTGTGAAGAACGCGCAGGCTACCCGACTCGAATTCCAGCTCCGCCTCGTCTTTGAGCGACACGCACTCGTCGTCAGGCAGCGTGTCCGCAAACTCGCGCATGCCTTCATACATGCGGCGCATCGACACGATCTCTTTTTCCGGAACGCCTGCTCGCTCGAGCAGCGCGCGATGTTCGTCGTACTGGAGCCGGCTGTGTCGGTGCCCCGTCTCCCAGTCGTGCACAAACACTTCTGCGTTCTTCGCTTCGTCGCGCAGCGACTTTGCGAGCCCGCAATGATCTTCGTGTGCGTGAGTGAGAACGATGCGACGGATGTCGGAAACGAGGAAACCGGCGGCACGCAGGCCGGCCCGCAATGCCTCGACGGTGGCTTTGGTCTTCGGTCCGGTGTCAATGATCGT